>CALLNA010000141.1 GCA_938005655.1 uncultured Novosphingobium sp. | reverse complement strand
GCGGCGCGGGAGGGGGCTATCGGCGCGCCCAACGTCACGGGTTGTCCGATTCCGGAGAAATCTGGTGGGACCTAAGAGGGAAGCGGATGTGATCTCCGCGCTGCCCCCGCAACTGTGACCGGGGAGCGATCCGCCGACCATGCCACTGGCATTTGCTGGGAAGGCAGGCGGAGAGCGACGATCCGGGAGCCAGGAGACCTGCCCGAGACAGTCGTTCCGCGCCGGGCGGGGTGTACCGGAATGCAGCGTGGACTCCGCAATCCCGCGGAGACCTCTCGCCATGAACGGCATTCGTTCGAGGCTGGAGGTCTATCCATGAAGTATTTGTTCCTGCTGTCGTCGTCGCTCGTCCTGGCGACTCCCGCCCTGGCCGACGAGGCTGATACCGGCGCGCCGTCCGACAAGGACATCGTCGTCCTTGCCAGTGGCTTCGCGCAGCCCCGCGACGAGACCGGGCAGACGATCTCGGTCGTCGACCGCGAGCGGCTCGACCAGCTCCAGAGCGTGACCGTCGCCGACGCGCTGCGCACCGTGCCGGGCATGGCCATTACCCCGCGCGGGCCCGTTGGCGGCTTGACCAGCGTCTTCGTGCGCGGCGGCAACAGCGCGCAGACCCTCGTGCTGATCGACGGGGTGCGGGTGAACGACGTCTCTACCCCCAACAACCAGTTCGACTTCGGCCCGCTGCTGGCCGGCAACATCTCTCGCATCGAGGTCCTGCGGGGCCCCAATTCGATCATCTGGGGCAACCAGGCGATTGGCGGCGTCGTCAACATCGAGACGCGCAAGCCCGACGGTCCGCTCGCGGTCGATGCCGGGCTCGAATACGGCTATGCCGACACCGTGTCGGGCCATGCAAACGTCTCCGGCACCTCGGGCATCATCGAGGCGAGCCTCGGCGGCGCCTACTATCGCACCGACGGCATCTCGGCGATCGCGGGTGGCACCGAGCGCGACGGCAGCCGGATCTACTCGCTCAACGGCCGGCTCAAGGTGAACCTCACCTCGAACTTCAACCTCGATTTCCGCGGCTACTTCAACGACAGCCGGATCGAGTACGACAACCCCTATGCCTATACCACCAGCGCCGGCGATGCCCGCCCGGTGGCCTTCAACAAGCAGTTCGTCGCCTATGCCGGCGCCAACCTCGACCTCGCAGACGGCCGATTCCATAACCGCGTGGCTTATACCCGCACCGACATCGATCGCCGCGGCGTCGATCCGGAGGCGTTCAGCTACAACAACTACACCGCCCGGGCGACGATCGACCGCTTCGAATACCGCGGCTCCTACGACCTCGGCGAGATCGCCACGATCACCGCGGGCGCGGAGTACGAGAAGAACACCTCCTACACCCAGTTCGAGACCGATCCGGCGACGGCGGCGGACAGCGACGTCGCCAGCGGCTACGCCCAGGTCAGCCTGCGCCCGGTCAAGGGCCTGACCCTGACCGGCGGCGTCCGCCACGACGCCTATTCGCTCTACGGCGGCCACACTACGCTCGGCGGCAACATCGCCTATACCCCCAACGAGGGGCGGACCGTGCTGCGCGCAACCTACGGCGAGGGCTTCCGCGCCCCGACCTTCAGCCATTCGCTGCCGCCCTACGGCAACCCGGACCTGAAGCCGGAAACCTCACGCAACCTCGACGTCGGCATCGAGCAGGCGCTGCTGGACAACCTCATTCGTTTCAGCGCGACCTATTTCCGCCGTCGGACCAACGACCAGATCGGCTACGACGCCTTCTACGTCCCGCAGAACATCGAGCGCGTCCACACCGACGGGCTCGAGCTTGTCCTGATCGCCGATCCGACCCCGACGCTGCATGTCGAGGCCAACTATACCCTGACCAATTCGTTCAACCGCTCCGGCACCTATGACGGCAAGCGCCTCCAGTACCGCCCGCAACATGCCGGCAGCCTGACCGCCGACTGGACCAGCCCGATCGGGCTCAAGATCGGCGGGACCTTGACCGTGACCGGGGACAGCTTCAACGATCAGGCCAACCTGCAACGGAACAACGGCTACACCCTGTTCGACCTGCGGGCCTCCTATCCGATCACCCGGACGGTGGAAATCTATGGCCGGATCGAGAACCTGTTCGACAACAAGTACACGATCGCGGCCGATTCCAGCACCGGCTTCGCTTACGGCACCTATGGCCGCTCGGCCTATGCCGGCGTGAGGGCGCGGTTCTGAGGACACGCCGCCCGGTCTTCCCTGTCCTGCGGCGCAGGGCAGGGGGAATCTTGCTGCCGTGCCTGATCCTCGCCGCCTGCGCTCCGGCGCCGCGCGGCGAGGCTCCGCGCCGGCACCCGACCATCGTCTCGCTCAACCCCTGCGCCGACGCGGTCCTGGCCGAGGTCGCCGATCCCGGGCAGATCCTCGCCGTCTCCCAGTTCAGCCACGATCCGGCCGCCAGTTCGATGGGCGTCGCGGCGGGGCGGCGTTTCCCGGCGGTTTCCGGCAGCGTCGAGGAACTCGCCGCGCTGCGCCCTGACCTGGTGATCGGGGACCAGTTCGTGCCGAACCCATCCGCCACCGCCGCGCTGGACCGGCTGGGCCTCAAGGTCGAGCGTTATCACATCGAGACCGACCTGGCGGACAGCGAGGCCCTGGTCCGCAAGCTGGCACGGCTCGCCGGCCACCCTGCGCGGGGCGAGGCGCTGATCGGGCGGATGCGCGCCGCGGTGGCCGAGGCCGCCCCGCCGCCGGGTGCAGCGCCCATTCCGGCGGTGGTCTGGCAATCGGGCGGGATCGTGCCGGGCGAGGGGACCCTCATCGCCGACATCATGCGCCGCACCGGCTTCGCCAATTTCAGTTCCGCACGGGGCCTGCGCCAGGCCGACCTGCTGCCGCTGGAGAAGATGCTCGCCGATCCGCCGCAGGTGATCCTCGCCGCCGGCAGCCCGACCGCCGAGGCGGACCGCCTGCTGCGCCATCCCGCCTTGGCCGCGCTGCGGGGCACCCGCCGCGAGGCGTTTCCCTCGACCCTGCTGTGGTGCGGCGGCCCGACCGTGATCAAGGCGGCGGCGCGGCTCAAAGAGATCAGGAACGACCTTTCTCCGGCCCTTCCTGCAAGCGGGAGGATAGCGGCATGACCCGCCTCGTCGCGCTGCTCCTCGCTGCGCTTATCCTCGCGCTGCCGCTGTCGTTGCTCGCCGGCAAGGTGTGGATCGACCCGTTCGATCCCCAGGTCCGCAACGCCGCGATCATCCTCACCGAGCTGCGCCTGCCGCGCGCGGTGCTGGCGTTGGTGCTCGGCGCCGGGCTGGGCGGCGCGGGGGCGGCGATGCAGGGCTACCTGCGCAATCCGCTCGCCGATCCCGGCCTGTTCGGCATCGCCCCCTCGGCCGCGCTCGGCGCGGTGCTGAGCCTGTTCCTCGGCCTGACCGCCGCCTGGGCCCTGCCGCTGTTCGCGCTGGTCGGGGCGGGCGGGGCAATGGCCCTGCTCGGGATCATCGCCGGGCGCGAGGGCAACGTCGCCCTGTTCACCCTGGCCGGCATGATGATCGCCAGCCTGGCCGGCGCCCTGACCAGCCTGGCGATCAGCCTCTCGCCGACGCCTTTCGCGATGAGCGAGATCGTCACCTGGCTGATGGGCGCCCTGGCCGACCGCTCGTGGCGCGAGGTGTGGATCGCCGCGCCGCTGACCTTGGCGGGCCTCGGCTTCCTCTGGGCCGCCGGGCGCGGGCTCGACGCCCTGACCCTGGGCGAGGCGGCGGCGCGCTCGCTCGGCCTGGAGCCCAACCGGATGCAGGCGCTGATCATCCTCGGCGTGGGCCTGACTGTGGGAGCGAGCGTTGCGGTTGCCGGGATCATCGGCTTCGTCGGGCTGATGGTCCCGCATCTGATCCGCCCCTTCACCGACCGCCGCCCCTCGTCGCTGCTGCTGCCGAGCGCCCTGGCCGGAGCCCTGCTGCTGCTCGTCGCCGATTGCCTCTGCCGCGTGCTGCCCACGGTGGGCGAGCTGCGCCTGGGTATCGCGCTGAGCCTGGTCGGGGCGCCGTTCTTCCTGCACCTGCTGCTCAAGCTGCGGAAGGGGCTGGCGTGATGCTCGAAGCGGACGGCCTGGTCCTCGGCAAGCGACTGGCCGGCCTCTCGGCCGCGCTGCGTCCCGGCGAAGTCACCGCGATCTGCGGTCCCAACGGCGCCGGCAAGTCGACCCTGCTGGCCTGCCTTGCCGGCCTGCTCGCGCCCGATGCGGGCCGGGCGTTGCTGGACGGCGAGCCGATCGCCGCCCTGCCGCCCCGTGTCCGCGCTCGCCGTGTCGGCTACCTGCCGCAGTCGCCCGAGTTGGCCTGGGACGTCACCGGCGAGACCCTCGTCGGCCTCGGCCGCCTGCCGTGGCAGGCCGCGCCGCTCCATCGCCGTCACGCCAGCGCCGCCGAGGACGCCCTGGCGGTCGAGGAGGCCATCGCCGCGATGGACCTCGCCGGCCTGCGCCACCGCCCCGTCTCGCGCCTCTCCGGCGGTGAGCGCTCGCGGGTGCTGGTCGCCCGGGTCCTCGCCGGACGTCCGCAATGGCTGCTCGCCGACGAGCCGCTCGCCAACCTCGACCTGGCCCACGCCGCGACCCTGATCGCGCGGCTGAAGGAACAGGCGCGGGCGGGCGTCGGCGTCGTCCTGGTGCTCCACGACCTCGCCGCGGCGATGAACCACGCCGATCGCGTGCTGGTCCTGCACCAGGGGCAACTCGCCGCCGACGGGCCGCCGCCACTGGCGCTGACCGAGGACACCATCGCCGGCGTCTGGGGCGTCCGCGCGCGCTGGCTGGGCGAGCCTCTGCGCCACGCGCTGCTGCTGTCGGAATAGGTCAAGCCGCGTGTCGTCCGCGCTGGCATGATCGGCCGTACAGGACGGCAGCGAGGAGCCCGTGGCATGATCAAGCAAGTCAGCGTGATGAAGCGCCATCCCAGCCTGACGATGGAGCAGTTCATCGCGCAGTACGAAAGCGGCCATGCCAAGTTCGGCGAGGTGCTGTTCAGGAAGGCGAAGAAGCTCACCCGCCGCTATGTCCAGCCCCAGCCCAATCCGCTGACCGGCAAGGTCGAGGAGCTCGATTTCGACGTGATCCTGGAGATCTGGTTCGAAAGCCAGGCCGATCTCGACGAGGCCATGCGGGGCATCGCCACGAGCGGCTTGGTCGAGCAGGTGCGCGAGAGCGGGGCCAGGCTGTTCGCTTCCTCCGCCAACCCGGCTTTCACCGTCGTCGAGTACGACAGCCCGGTGGGCGGCGCGTGATGCTCCAGCCGCACCACGATCTCGCCCGGGCCTATTTCGCCGCGGTGACGGCGGGAGAGCTGCCCGACGATCTCCTGACCGAGGACATGACCGCCTGGACCACGACCCAGGGCGACCTGCCCAAGGCCCAGTACCAGGCCGCGATCCGGCTGCTGCGCCGAATGTGCGAGACGCCGATCCGCTTCACCGTCGATGCGATCACCGCCGAGGACGACCGCGTAGTTGCCGAGGCGCGCTCGGTTGCCCGGCTGATCGACGGCGAGGACTATGCCCAGACCTACGTTTTCTCCTTCCGCATCCGCGACGGCCGGATCGCCTGGATCGCCGAGCACTTCAATGCGCTGGTCGTCCAGCAGAAGCTCTATCCGGTGATGAAGCTGCTGGACGGCGCCTGACGCGCCCGACCATGCTTGAGCGGAGCCCGTCACGAACCTCGTCGCCCCCGGACTTGATCCGGGGCCCCGCTTCTTCGTGCGCGACGCCGGGAAAGGGAGCGGGACCCCGGATCAAGTCCGGGGTGACGAAACGGGGTGGGACCGTCCGCTCGGTCTGATCTGCGAACGACATGATCCCCTATAAAATGCCGCGCCCGCCGCCGTTCTTGATGGTGAACGTCCCGGGCGCGAGGTTTGGGGGAACCGTCCGCGGGGCGGAGCGATGATCGTCGCTCCACCTCCGGCGCGCCCGGGCGTTTGCAGTTCCGGGGACCCAATGGACAATTACGACCTCATCGTCATCGGCTCCGGCCCGGCCGGCCGCCGCGCCGCTGTCCAGGCGGCCAAGCTCGGCCGCTCGGTCCTGGTGGTCGAGGGCCGCCGCCGCGTCGGCGGGGTCTCGGTCCACACCGGCACGATCCCCAGCAAGACCCTGCGCGAGACCGCGCTGAACCTCTCCGGCTGGCGCGAGCGCGGGTTCTACGGCAGCTCCTACCGGGTCAAGCAGGACATCCGGGGCGAGGACCTCGGCGTCCGCCTCGGCAAGACGCTGGAGCACGAGGTTGACGTGCTGGAGCACCAGTTCCAGCGCAACAACGTGCGGACCATCGCCGGCACCGCACGGTTCCTCGATCCCCACACGCTCTCCATCCGCCACCCGGACGGCAGCCAGCTCGCCGTCTCGGGCACACGCATCCTGATCGCGGTCGGCACCGTGCCGCACCGCCCCGACGACATTCCTTTCGACGACGACCACGTGCTCGACAGCGACGCGATGATCGAGGCGCCGCGGGTGCCGCGCAGCCTGACCGTGATCGGCGCGGGCGTGATCGGAATCGAGTACGCGACGATCTTCTCCGCGCTCGACGTGCCCGTCACCCTGATCGAGCCGCGCGAGAGCTTCCTCGACTTCATCGACCGCGAGATCATCCAGGAATTCGTCCATATCCTGCGCGACCGCGGCACGACGATCCGCCTCGGCTGCCCGGTTGCGGGTATCGAGAAGGGTGCGGACGGCTGGCCTGTGACCACGCTGGAGGACGGCCGCCGGGTCCGCACCGACATGGTGCTCTACGCCGCCGGCCGGATGGGCGCGACCGGGCCGCTCGATCTCGACAGGTGCGGCCTCTCCACCGATTCCCGCGGCCGCCTGGCGGTCGATCCCAGGACCTTCCAGACCGAGGTGCCGCATATCTACGCGGCGGGCGACGTGATCGGCTTTCCCAGCCTCGCCTCGACCTCGATGGAACAGGGCCGCATCGCCGCCTGCCACGCCTTCGGCCTGCCGCTGCCCCCGGCGCCCAAGTATTTCCCCTATGGCATCTATGCCGTGCCCGAGATCTCGACCGTGGGCATGACCGAGGAGGAGGTGCGCCAACGCGGCATCGGCTACGAATGCGGCGTCGCCCGCTTCCGCGAGACCTCGCGCGGGCACATCATGGGGCTGAACTCCGGCATGATGAAGATGCTGTTCTCGCTGAAGACCCGCCGCCTGCTGGGCGTCCATATCATCGGCGAGGGCGCGACCGAGCTGATCCACATCGGCCAGGCCGTGCTGAACCTCAAGGGCACGCTCGACTACTTCATCGAGAACACGTTCAACTACCCGACCCTGGCCGAAGCCTACAAGATCGCGGCGCTGGACGCGTGGAACCGGATGCCGGCGGGATAGGGGAAGGGCGGGGCGCTACGGCGTTCCCTGCGGAGCGGTGGGCGCCGCGCACCGGGTCTTGTCCCCGGCCTCGCAGGCGGCGACGTCGGCGCGCCAGTGGGCCATGGCGTCCTCGTGGTCGCGCTCGCGGCGGAGCTTCTCCGCCTCGTAGGCTTCCTGCTGGCGGCGATATTCCTCCGCATTGGTCCGCACCGCCTCGTCATGGGCGCGGGCGCTGGCGGCGTTCTGCTCGAGCTGCTTGCGCGCCAGGTCGGCCTGCTCCTGGTTCAGCTTCTGCCGCGCGGCCGCGTCCTCGGCGGAGCTCGGTCCGGGCTGGGCCCAGGCGTTCGCAGGGACGCAGGCGAGCAGGGCGCAGCCCGCGATGAATTGAATTTGCCGTCGCATGACCGATACTCCTTCGTGGCGCGTCAGGTTAGCCGCCTCTTGGGCGGCTTGCCAAGTTGCATCCGCGATCACGCACCCCACATTGCGGGCGGGCTGTCGCCCGGCTTGAACTGGCCGAACAAATCTGGAACAAATATCCGCATGAGTCTGACGCACATCATTCAGCATAGGTGTTCCGTATGCTGACGCACATAACCGTCCGCGGCGCGCGCGAGCATAACCTCAAGGGCTTCGACGTCTCGCTGCCGCGCGACAGCCTGATCGTCATCACCGGGCTTTCGGGCAGCGGCAAGTCGAGCCTTGCCTTCGACACGATCTATGCCGAGGGGCAGCGGCGCTATGTCGAAAGCCTGTCGG
>CALLNA010000140.1 GCA_938005655.1 uncultured Novosphingobium sp. | reverse complement strand
GCCTCGACCACCTTGGCGAAGTCGAAGTCCATCTGCGCCTCGGGCTTGCGGGTCAGCATGGTGAAGCGCACCACGTCCTTGCCGACCTCGCGCACCACGTCGGCCAGGGTCACGAAGGTCCCGGCGCGCTTGGACATCTTCACCGGCTCGCCGTCGCGCAGGAGCTGGACCATCTGGACCAGCTTGACCTCGAAGGGCGTCGGCGCGCCGTCCGCCCCGGTCATCGCCGCGACCGCCGCCTTGATCCGCTTGACCGTGCCGGCGTGGTCCGCGCCCCAGATGTCGACGAGGGCGTCGGCGCCCTGCGCCTTCTGGAAGTGATAGGCTAGGTCCGCGCCGAAATAGGTCCAGCTTCCGTCGCTCTTCTTGATCGGGCGGTCCTGATCGTCGCCGAACTTCGTCGAGCGGAACAGCGGCAGGGCGACCGGCTCCCAGTCTTCCACGGTCTTGCCCTTCGGCGCTTCGAGCACGCCGTCATAGACGAGGTCGCGCGCCCGCAGCCAGGCCTCGGCCTCGGCCGGCTTGCCCGCGGCCTGGAGCTCGGCCTCGGAGGAGAACAGGTCGTGCCGGATGCCGAGCAGGGCGAGGTCCGCCTTGATCATCTCGAGCATGGCGGCGACGGTCTTCTGGCGGAACAGGGCGAGCCATTCGCCCTCCGGAGCATGGGCGTATCTGTCGCCGAACTCGGCGGCGAGGGCCTGGCCCGCGGGGATCAGGTAGTCGCCCGGATAGAGCCCCTCGGGAATCTCCCCGACCGCCTCGCCGAGCGCCTCGCGATAGCGGATGTGCGCCGAGCGGGCGAGCACGTCGACCTGCCCGCCGGCGTCGTTGACATAGTATTCGCGGATCACCTTGTGCCCGGCGAACTCCAGCAGGGCGGCCAGCGCATCGCCGACCACGGCCCCGCGGCAATGGCCCATGTGCATCGGCCCGGTCGGGTTGGCGGAGACGTACTCGACGTTGACCGTGGTCCCGCCGCCGACGCGGGAACGGCCGTAGTCCGCGCCCAGCGCGGCGATCGCCCGCAGCTCGTCGAGCCAGGTGCCCTCGGCCAGCCGCAGGTTGATAAAGCCCGGCCCGGCGATCTCGGCGCTGACGACATTGGGCAGCCTGGTCAGCTCGCCGACCAGCGCCTCGGCCAGGGCGCGGGGATTGGTGCCGGCAGGCTTGGCCAGGACCATCGCCGCGTTGGTCGCCAGGTCGCCGTGGCTCGGATCGCGCGGCGGCTCGACCGTCACCGCGCCGCGCGCGAGGCCGACAGGCAAGGTGCCCGCGGCTTCCAGCGCATCGAGCGCGGCGGCGATCTGTCCGGCAAGGACGGCGTGGACGGTCTGTATCTCAGGCATGGCGCGCGGTTAGCCGGTTTGCCGCGGCAGGGAAAGTGGGCCAAGTCGCCAGGCGCCGCTTTGCCTTGCCCTGGCAAGCATCCCGGCCTTAGATGAAAGCATGGATTCGCATGGTCGAATACATGGGCGAAAATGGGGGATTTGCGCCGCGCTGGTTGCAGCAGGCGTCACCTTCCCGGCTATCGCCGCGCCAGCGCCGCAAGACACCGCCCCGCAGTGCTGGATCGTCAAGGCCGAACAGGCAGGCCAGCCGCCCGAGCTGGCCTGCGCGGACGACATCGTCGTCACCGCGGCGGACCTGCGCGGCCGCATCATCGCGCCGGTGGAGCCGCTTCTGGTGCTGGGGGCCGATGACGTCACGGCCCTCGGCGCGTTCTCGGTCGGCGAAATCCTCCAGCGTCTCGAAACGACCACGAGTTCGCCCCGTGGCGGCGCGACCGTCGTCCTGCTCAACGGAATGCGCGTCTCCGGGATGGAGGAAGTCCAGGGACTGCCTCCAGAAGCGATCGAGCGCATCGACGTGCTGCCCGAGGACGCGGCCAAGGCCTATGGCTACGACGGCTCCCAGCGCGTCACGAACATCGTCCTCAAGCGGCGCTTCCAGGCCGCGACCCTGGACGGGTCGGCGAGCTTCGCGACGGACGGCAACCGCCTGTCCCGCTCCGCAACGGCAGGCTTCGCCAAGGTCTCCGGGCAGACCAGAACGACGCTGAACGCCACGTATCAGCGATCCGACGCGCTGCTCGAAGCGGATCGCGGGATCGTCCTGCCGGCGGGAACGGCAAGCGACATGCGGCGATACCGGACCCTGCTGCCGGCAACCGACAAGCTGTCGCTCGAAGGAAGCCTGGCGCGGCCGATCGCGGGAATCGCGACGAGCCTGACCAGCAGCCTCGAACTGAGCCGCAGCGACAACCTGTACGGCTTGCCGACAATCGCGCTCCAGGTTCCCGCGTCGAGCCCGTTCGCGCCGGACGGCCTGGCCGGCGGCATCACCCGGATGGCCGGTCCCGAGCGCGTGCAGCGCGGCCGGCAGTCGGGCGGCACGGCGAAGCTCGGCTTCGTCTCGACGGCGGGCGCGGGCGACTGGCTGCTTACCCTCCAGGGCAATTTCGAGCACGGCTGGTCGCGCACCGCGATCGATCGCGGCCTCGATCCCTCGCCCCTGCAAGCGGCGGTCGATGCCGGCGGCGATCCCTATCAGGCGCTGTCGCCGCAACTCACGCCCGATCTCGGCGCCAGCCGCTCGAACATCGAATGGACCGAGGAGCAGCTCTATCTGAGCGCCAATGCCCCGATCGCCACGCTTCCGGCCGGGCGGATCACCGTGGAGAGCAAGCTCGGCGTGAGCCGGAGAACGGCCGCGCAGGATGTGGGAGATCCGGCCGACGCGCTATCGCGCACCCGGACCTTGGGCCAGGTCTTCGTCTCCGTGCCGCTGTCCCAGAAGAAGGTCGGCTTCCTGTCCTTTCTCGGCGGCGTCGAAGCCAATTTCATGGCCCTGGTCGAGCGCTATTCCGATGTCGGCCTGTTCTTCACCGGGGGGCCGGGCATCACCTGGCAGCCCACGAAGACCCTCTCCTTCTACTTCAGCCACTTCAGCCGGCCGACCGCGCCGACCGTCGAGCAGTTGCGGGAGGGGGTGCGAACGATCCCCGCGATCGCGGCGTTCGACTATCGCACGGGCGACAGCGTGCTGATCTCGCAGATCGAGGGCGGCAACGCGGCGCTGCGCAGCGAGTTCGCCTCCGCACCGGCCGTCTTCGCGGCGTGGCAACCGCTCAAGGGCGAGAATCTCCGGATCACGGCAAGCTACATGACGTTCCGCCGAAGGCACCCGATCGTCGCCTTCCCCGTGCCCAACGCCGAGATCGAGCGCGCTTTCCCGGATCGCTTCGTGCGTGACGCGAACGGCCGGTTGCTCAGCGTCGATGCCCGGCCGATCAATCTCGAGCGCTCGCAAAGCGATACGATCAGCACCAGCATCACCTGGAACAAGGTGCTGGGCGCACCGCCCGCGAAGCCGCCGGACGATCCGGCGGGCGCGGCCCTCGCGCCTCCGCCCCGCAAGGCAAGGACCACCCGGCTGATCCTCGGCCTCCGGCATACCTGGCGGCTCAAGGAGATCGTCGAGATCGAGCCGGGGTTGCGGCCGCTCGACCTGCTCGACGGTGACGCGATCGGGCGCTCCGGCGGCCTGTCGACCCACGAAGTCAAGTTTCAGGGCTCGGTCGCGCGCGGTCCGCTGACCGCGAACCTCGATCTGACGTGGCGGTCCGGTTCCCGGCTGAATCTCGGGAACGACCCCGTCGATCGCCTGACCTTCGCCCCGGTCGGCAAGGCGGACATCAGCCTCCAGTACGATTTCGGCAAGGCCGATCCGGCCCCGAAGTCCGGACTGCTGGCCAAGACGATGATCCGCCTCGACGTGAGCAATCTCACCAATGCCCGCCCGCATGTGCGCGACGGCACGGGGGCGACGCCGCTGTTCTACCAGCCCGCCTATCTCGACCCGCTCGGACGGAACGTGACGGTGCGGCTGAGGAAGCAGTTCTGAATTCGAAACGCGCCCGGCGATTGCGCGGCGCGGCTAAATTACCCAAGATCACGCAAAACATCACGAGGAGAGGATCATGGGCAAGGATCAACAGGCGGGGATCACACGGCGGCAGGCGGTCGCGGGGCTCGGCGCGGCGGCTGCGGCGGGGACGGCGAGCGCCCCGGCGCGGGCCGCGAGCGGGACCGGCGAGGAGCTGACCTGGCTTCCCGCCTGGCGCATCCGCGAGCTGATCGTCGCGCGCAAGGTCAGCGCGCTGGAGGTGACCGATCACTTCCTCGCCCGGATCGCCCGGCTGGAGCCGCGCCTGCACATGTTCCGCGGGCTCGATGCCGAGGGCGCGCGCGAGCAGGCCCGCGCCGCCGACCGGGCGCTGGCCGCGGGCGCGGCGCCCGGCCCGCTCCACGGCGTACCGACCGCGCTCAAGGAGCACGTCCCGGCCAAGGGCCTGCCCTACGGCAACCCGATGGACGCGAACTACCAGCCCCGCATCGCGCCGCGCGATTCGATCACCGCCGAGCGGCTCCGCACCGCCGGGGCGGTCATCGTCGGCTCGACCGTCATGCCCGGCATGGGGACCGGCGCGGGAATGCCGGACCTCGCCCGCCACCCGCGCAACCCGTGGAACACCGACCGCGTCCCCGGCTCGTCGAGCACGGGCAGCGCGGCGGCCGTCGCCTCGGGCTGCCTGCCCTTCGCGATCGGCTCGGACGGCGGGGGCTCGACCCGCCTGCCCGCCTCGTTCACCGGCCTGATCGGGCTGCACACCACCTTCGGCCGGGTGCCCGAGCTCGACCTGGAGCACCGCCAGCTCAACTTCTTCAGCACGATCGACCCGCTCACCCGCGACGCCCGCGACACCGCGCTCGTCCTCAAGGTCATCGCCGGGCCGGACGGGCGGGCGATGCTGTCCTCGGTCCTGCCGCCCGCGCCCGACTACCTCGCCGAGCTCGACCGCGGCGCGTCCGGCGCGAAGCTGCTGTGGATGGACGACCTCGGCTTCGCCGCGAGCTATGCCACGGCCGAGACCCCGCGCGTCGCCACCGTCGCGCGCCAGGCCGCGCAGGGCTTCGCCGCGATCGGCGCCACGGTCGCGCCCGGCAAGGGCCAGTGGAGCGAGCCGCGCGCCTATTCGTCGATGCTCAACGGCACCTACAGCGGCCAGCCGATGGCGCGGCGGCCGAGCGACGAGGAACTGCTGGCCTCGCTCGACATGCGCGAGAAGATGCGCTCCGAATTCGCCGCCCTGCTGGCGCGGTACGACGCCATCGCCCTGCCCACCGCCCTGACCACGGCGCCGACGCTGGCCGACTGGGACGCGGGCTGGCGCGACATGGGCGGCTATTCGCGCGCCTATACGGCGAACACGCTGATGTTCAATTTCCTCGCCCTGCCGGCAATCTCGATTCCGGTGGGCTTCCTCGACGGGATGCCGGTCGGCCTCCAGCTCGTCGGCCTGCCGGACAGCGAGCCGAAGCTGCTGCGGCTGGCGAATGCCTACCTCAAGAAATACCCGCGGACCGAACGCCCGAACCTGGCTTAGATCCACTGCCGTGGAAGCGGCACCGGCCCGCTCTCCCGCCCGGCCTATTCTATGGGTGGCCGGGCGGGGGAGCGGGCCGGTGCCGCAACCGTTTCAGTATGACTGAAACGCACTCTAGCCCAGGATCTGCACCAGCTCGATCAGGTGCCCGGCCGGATCGCTGACGATGGCGACCTCGACGCCGTGGGCCTCAGCGGGACCTCGATCCGGCCGCCCGCCGCGACCACGGCCTCGGCCGAGCGCGCCGCGTCGACCACGGTCAGCCCGATCCACGCCGCGCCCGGTTCCGGGCAAGGCCGGTTGAGGTAGCGCACCAGGATCAGCGCATGGCCGCCGGGCTCCTCGCCGAGGGCGAGGATCGCCTGCTCCTGCTGGTAGGCATGATCCGTCGCGCGGTTATGGCGCACCAGGCGGAAGCCCAGCGCGTCGCAATAGAAGCGCTCGGCCGCCGGAAGGTCGGGAACGACGAGCTTGGTGAGGCCGAAGTGCAGCGACGGGCTCACCGCCCCGTCTCAGCGCGTGGCGTTGTAGGAGAGTTGGTCCTGGTCGAGCTGGAAGCCGACCAGCACCTCGAAGGTCGCGCGCTGGACGGCGGCGCGGACCTCGGGCTCGGTCAACGGGTCGACCGCGGCGTCCTGGTCGCCGGCCTTGCGCTTGCGGGTGATGCGGCTGCGGATGTCCTCGGGCAGGGTCGCCTCGGCCCGGTCGACATAGGCGCCGCCCTGGGCATGGGCCTGGGCGCGCTCCTGCCCGTCGGCGAAGTTGAGGACGACCGTGCCGACCCGCTTGGTCACGACCGCGCGGCCGCCGCGCAGGACGGAGATGAAGTAGGGCAGCGAGACCTGGCGCGCGCCGCGCGTGTCGGTGCGGCGGGCGAGCACGTCGAAGCTGATCCCCGAATAGACCTTGGCGCTCTGGTCCTTGGGGTCCTCGTCGCACTGGCCGCGCAGGTTGGTGATCGCCGCGGTCACGTCGATCGAGGCAGCGTCGCGCGCGCCGGCCGAGCGGAACAGGGTGACGTCGCCGGTATAGTCGGGGATGCCGACCGCCGGGCAGGCCCCGCGCACCGCGGTGATGCCCACGCCCTCCTGGACGACGATCTCGCCCTTCGACCGGCAGCCCGAGAGCGCGGCGGCTCCCGCAACGGCGATGGCGGCGACGCAGAACAGACGGGTGCGAGTGGTCATTCGGCAGTTCCCTGGATAATCCTCGCGCATGCCCTAGCCGCGCGCGACGCGAAGCGCTAGAGGGACCGACATGAACGCACCCTTTCCTCCCCCGGAGAAGCCGCCCCTGCGCCTGCTGATCACGGCGCCGCGGGGTTTCTGCGCGGGGGTCGACCGCGCCATCGAGATCGTCGAGAAGGCGATCGAGAAGTACGGCAAGCCGGTCTACGTCCGCCACGAGATCGTCCACAACCGCTTCGTGGTCGAGGGCCTCAAGGAAAAAGGCGCGATCTTCGTCGAGGAGCTGGACGAGGTGCCCGACGGCGCCCACGTGATCTTCAGCGCCCACGGCGTGCCCAAGATCATCCCCGAGGAGGCGAGCCGCCGCGGCCTCGGCTGGCTCGACGCGACCTGCCCGCTGGTCAGCAAGGTCCACCGCCAGGCCGAGCGGCAGATCGAGGCCGGGCGGCACATCATCTTCATCGGCCATGAGGGCCATCCCGAGGTGATCGGCACGCTGGGCCAGGTGCCGCAGGGCCAGATCACCCTGGTCGAGACGGTCGAGGACATCGCCGAGCTGCCGTTCGACACCGAATCGCCGCTGGCCTTCCTGACCCAGACCACGCTGTCGGTGGACGACACGGCCGACATCGTCGCCGCGCTGCGCGCCCGGTTCCCGCAGATCAAGGGCCCGAAGGCGGAGGACATCTGCTACGCGACCTCCAACCGCCAGAAGGCGGTCAAGGCGATCGCCGGCCAGTGCGACCTGGTCCTGGTGGTCGGCGCGCCCAACAGCTCCAACTCGCTGCGCCTGGTCGAGGTGGCCGAGCGCTGCGGCGCCAAGGCGCGGATGGTCCAGCGCGGCTACGAGGTCGATCCGGCCTGGCTGACCGGGGTCGAGACCCTGGGCCTGACCGCCGGCGCCTCGGCGCCCGAGCGGCTGGTGCGCGAAGTGGTCCAGCAGCTCGCCGAGTACCGCTCGATCAGCGAAGAGACCGTGATCGCCACCGAAGAGAAGATGATCTTCAAGCTGCCGCGCGAGCTTACCGCCTGAGCTTCGCCTGCCGATGGCCGTTTACACCCAGCTCGGCGCCGAAGCCCTCGCCGACCTGATCGCCGCTTTCGGCGTCGGCGAACTGCGCTCGGCCAAGGGGATCGCGGAAGGCGTCTCCAACAGCAACTGGCTGATCGACACCGCCGGCCGCGACGGAGAAGGCGCCCGCTTCATCCTGACGATGTACGAGGCCCGGGTCGACCTTGCCGACCTGCCGTTCTTCCTCGGCCTGCTCGACCACCTCGCCGCGCGCGGCTGCCCGGTGCCGGCGACGATCCACGACCGCGAGGGCAAGAGCTTCCGCTTCGTCGGCGAGAAGGCCGTGGCGCTGATCGAGTTCCTGCCCGGCGTCTCGGTCAGCGAGCCGACGCCCGCCCAGGCCCGCGCAGTGGGCGAGGCGCTCGCCCGAATGCACCTGGCGGCGCGCGACTTTCCCGGACAGCGGGCCAATGCGATGGGCCTCGCGCAGTGGCGGGCCTTCGCCGAGGCCTGCGGGCGCGACGGCTTCGCCGCGATCGATCCGGACCTCGCCGGCCTGGTCGAGCGCGAGCTGGCGGAGCTGGAGCGCGACTGGCCGCGCGACCTGCCGCGCTCGGTGATCCATGCCGACCTGTTCCCCGACAACGTGCTGATGCTCGGCGACCGGGTCAGCGGGCTCATCGACTTCTACTTCGCCTGCGTCGACATCACCGCCTACGACATGGCCGTGACCCATGCCGCCTGGTGCTTCGACGCCTCGGGCAAGCGCTTCGATCCCGCGATCTCGGCCGCGCTGCTAGCCGGCTACGAGGGCGTGCGCCCGCTCTCTGACGCGGAGCGCGCCGCCCTGCCCATCCTCGCCCGCGGCGCGGCGATGCGCTTCCTTATGACCCGCGCCTACGACTGGCTCAACACGCCCGCCGGGGCGCTCGTCACGCGCAAGGACCCGCTCGCCTTCGCGCGGCGGCTGCGCTTCTATGCCGACCCCGCAAATTCGGACATATTCGGGACATGAGCGACCGCCAACGCAAACGCGTCGAGATCTTCACCGACGGAGCCTGCAAGGGCAATCCTGGCCCTGGCGGCTGGGGCGCGATCCTGCGCATGGGCCGGCACGAGAAAGAGCTGTCCGGCTCCGACCCGGCGACGACCAACAACCGCATGGAGATGACCGCGGCGATCCGCGGGCTCAACGCCCTGATCGAGCCCTGCGACGTCGTGCTCCACACCGACAGCCGCTACGTGATCGACGGGATCACCAAATGGGTCCACGGCTGGAAGAAGAAGGGCTGGATCAACGCCAGCAAGCAGCCGGTCCGCAACTCGGACCTGTGGCACGACCTGATCGAGGCGGCGCAGCCGCACGCGGTCGAATGGGTCTGGGTCAAGGGCCACGACGGCCACCCCGAGAACGAGCGGGCCGACCGCCTGGCCAGCGACGCCGCGCTGAGCGCGCGGGGTTAGGGCGCCTCTCCAGCGCAGGCTCAGGTCCGGCCGGAACGGTTCCCCTTCTGCAGAAGGGATCACGCTAGTTTGCAAATCAGACCCGACGGACGCCCCCACCCGTTCGTCACCCCGGACTTGATCCGGGGTCCCGCTTTCCTTGTCCGGCGTCGCGCACGAAGCAGCGGGGCCCCGGATCAAGCCCGGGGCGACGAGGTTCGGGATGGCTTTCCGCTTCCCACTTCATCCGGTGGCTATTCGGCCGCCGGGTAATCGCCTCTGAAAGGAGGGGAAAAGGAAAGGCGGGGAATGCCCTCAGCCCGCCGTCGTGTCGACGGTCTCGGCGGCAGGGCCGTTCTTCTTGATCGATTCGATCGCGTTCTTCGCGCTGGCCTTGCTCGAATAGCCTTCGGTCCAGAAGATCGTTTCGCTGTTATATTTGAAATAGGCGACGAACTCGCCGGCCTTGTTCTTCTTGATCTCGAAATAATGGGCCACGGGTACCTCCACTGGTCAGCCGCGCCACGGGCGACGCGGCTCCCGCATCCTAAACCCCTGATTTGCGCGCGCAAGCGCCGAGTATCAGCGCGCGCCGAACCGGCCCGGCGCATAGGCGGCGATATCGACCGCACCGATCGCCCCGCCCGGCGTCGGCGCGCCAAGCTGTGCGGCGAGCAGTGCGCCGATAGCGGGCGACGTCTGGATGCCGAAACCGCCCTGCCCCGCGCACCAGATGAAAGCGGGCTCGGCCGGGTCGGCGCCGAAGACCGGCAGGCGATCGGGGGCGAAGCTGCGCAGCCCGGCCCATTTGCGCTCGACCGCGGCGACGGGCCAGTCGACCACCGACTGCATCCGTTCGATCGCGACCGCCACGTCCCACTCCTCGGGCGCGGCATCGCACGGCTCGGACGGCGTCTCGTCGTGCGGGCTCAGCCAGACGCGCCCCTCTCCGGCGCCCTTGAAATAAAAGTCGCCGCCGACATGGACGATCAGCGGCAAGTCAGCGGTGATGGGCACGTCCAGGCGAAGCTGCGCCACCGTCCGGCGATAGGGCTGGATGCCGACCGGCGCGATCCCGCAGCGCGCAGCGACCATATCGGCCCATGCGCCTGCGGCATCGACGATCAGCTCGGCGCGCAGTGTTTCGCCCCCGACGCTGACCTCCCAGCCGCCGGTGACCCGGCGCGCACCGTCGAAACGCGCGCGCGTTGCAAGCACCGCCCCGCCGCGCTTCGCCGCGCGCAGATAGGCCGCATGCAACGCGCCGACGTCGATGTCGCTGCACGCCGCTTCATAGGCGGCGGCGGTCCATTCGGATCGCAGACCGGGCACCAGCGCCGCCATCGCGTCGAAACCCATGCGGTCGATCACAACCCCCTTGGCGCGAAATTCGGCAACGAAGGCATCGACGGCCGCGGTCTCCGCGCCGCCACGACCGATCGTCAGCGCGGTGCGCGGCGTCAGGAAGGGCTTGTCGGAAAAATCGGGTGCGGGCCGAGCCAGCGCCTCGAACGACGCAGCGGACAGCGGTTGCACGCCGGGGCCGCCATAGCTTTCGTGCCAGAAGGCCGCCGACCGGCCCGTCGCATGATAGCCGGGCGCCTCCTCGGCCTCGACCATCAGCACGCGGCGGTGCGGCGCCAGCGCAGCGGCCAGGCTTGCGCCGGCGATGCCCGCGCCGACGATCAGCACGTCGGTGGAGGAAGGGCGCGGGTCGGACATGCGACGCCGCATATCCGCTGGCCCGCGGAATGCAACCCGGCGGGCGCACACTCATGGTTACTATTTGATAAGCCATAGTCGCTACAGCGGCGGCATGGACCAGAAAATCATCGCCTTGGGCCTGATGGGGCTGCTCGCCATGTTGATGATCGCCGCGGCGGTCAGCGATCTGCGCTCGCGCACCATCTCGAACGGCCTCAATGCGGCCATTGCCCTCTTCGCTATCCCCTTCTGGATCGTGTCGGACATGGCTTTCTGGCCCGACATGCCGATGCAGTTCGGCGCCGCCTTTGCGGTCTTCGCGGTGTTCGCCGGTCTCTTCGCCCTGGGGGCGATGGGCGGCGGCGACGTGAAGATGATCGGCGCCGTGATGCTCTGGATTCCGCTTTATTTGTACTTTCCCATGCTGACCATCATGGCGATCGGGGGCGGAATCCTGTCGGCTGTGATGCTGATTCAGTCCAAAATTCGTCCTTCGGACAAGGCGATAGAGGTTCCCTACGGGCTCGCGATCGCCGCCGGGGGCCTTTGGGCGGTTCACCAACACTATCTTAACCAGTTTCAGTTTATCGGATCGACCTGAGGGCAAGCATCCCCGCGTCCGGTGGGTGTAGGAGGCGAAAAACCGTCATGGATACGCGAAAGATTATGCTGATCGTCGGCGCGTTGATCATTGCGATCGGCGCGGCGTTCGGGGTCAACCAGATGATGCGGGGTTCCTCCGCACCGACGGCGCGCGCAGCAGCGGCGCCCGAAATCAACGGCCCCATGATCCTCGTCGCGACGCGGCAGCTGCCGACGGGCACGATCATCGGCCCCGACAGCTTCCGCTATCAGCCGTGGCCGAAGGAGCTGGTCGAGAAGGCCTATTTCCTGAAGGACAAGACCGACGTGAATACGCTGGTGGGCACCGTCGTGCGCTACCCGATCACCGCCGGCCAGCCGCTGACCCAGGGCTCGCTCGTCCATCCCGATGACCGCGGCTTCCTCGCCGCCGCTCTCGCACCGGGCATGCGCGCCGTCACGGTCAAGGTTTCGCAGGAACAGGGCGTCGCCGGTTTCGTCTTCCCGGGCGACCGGGTCGACGTGCTGCTTGCGCAGACGATCTCGGTCAAGGAGGGCAGCTCCTATCCCGACGACCAGCTCTACACCGCCGAAACCATCGTGCGGAACGTCCGCGTCCTTGCCACCGACCAGCGCTACGACGCCGAAGACGAAACCGGCAAGACGCCGGTGCGCACCTTCGGCTCGGTGACGCTGGAAGCAACGCCCGACATCGCCGAACGCATCGCGGTCGCCGAAAATATGGGCAAGCTATCGCTCGCGCTGCGTCCGCTCGCCGAAAACACCGGCGAACTCGAAGCGGCGATCGCGTCGGGCGACGTGAATGTGCCGACCAAGGGCGGCAGCGCGGCCGAGCGCCGGATGATGGCCGATGCCGCCGGTCGTCCGACCCCGTCGCGCACCGCTACCACGGGCGGCGACGTCTCGCGCTTCTGGATTCCCGTCAGCGGCCGGGTCTCGGCGCCGCGTCCGCCCGCCGGCATCCCGATGGCAGCCGGCAGCCCGCAGGCCGCCGCCGTGCCGATCGGCCCGGTGGTTCGCGTAACCCGTGGTGACAAAGTGACCGCAGTTCCGGTTGGGGGTAAGTAAGATGCACAGCAAAGCCAATTTCAAGGCGGCGGCCCTCGCCCGCACCCTGGCCATCGGCCTGGTTGCAGCGACGCTGATATCCGCCCCGGCGCAGCAAGCCGTCGCGCAGGCCATTCAGAACGCCAGCAGCAGCATCGACCTGTCGGTCGGCCGCGGCCGCCTGGTCAGCCTGCCGGCCGCCATGTCGGACGTTTTCGTCGCCAACGACCAGGTTGCCGACGTTCAGGTCCGCTCGGCC
>CALLNA010000139.1 GCA_938005655.1 uncultured Novosphingobium sp. | reverse complement strand
TCTGCTGCATTTCCAGCGCGGAGGTGGCGACGCCGCCGGCATTGGCCGCCTTGCCCGGGCCGAACAGCACCCCGGCCTCCTGGAAGACGCGCACCGCCTCGGGCGTGCAGGGCATGTTCGCGCCTTCGCCCACGGCGAGGACGCCGTTGCCGACCAGGGTGCGGGCGTCCTTGCCGGTCAGCTCGTTCTGGGTGGCCGAGGGCATGGCCACGTCGCAGGGCACGTCCCAGATCGCGCCCTGCTCGACGAAGCGGGCGCCCTTGCGCCGCTTGGCATATTCGGAGATCCGCTCACGCCGGACTTCCTTGATCTCCTTGAGCAGGTCGAGATCGATGCCGGCCTCGTCGACGACGTAGCCGCCCGAATCCGAGCAGGCGACGACCTTGCCGCCCAGCTCGCCGATCTTCTCTATCGTGTAGATCGCGACGTTGCCGGAGCCCGAGACCACGGCGCGCTTGCCGGCAAAATCGCCATCGCCGCGCGTCGCCAGCATCCGCTCGACGAAATAGGTCGCGCCGTAGCCGGTCGCCTCGGTCCGCGCGCGCGAGCCGCCATAGACCAGGCCCTTCCCGGTCAGGACGCCCGCCTCGTAGCGGTTGGTGAGCCGCTTGTACTGGCCGAACAGGTAGCCGACCTCGCGCCCGCCGACGCCGATGTCGCCCGCCGGAACGTCGGTATATTCGCCCAGGTGGCGGTGCAGCTCGGTCATGTAGGACTGGCAGAAGCGCATGACCTCCCCGTCCGAGCGGCCGCGCGGGTTGAAGTCGGAGCCGCCCTTGCCGCCGCCGATCGGCAGGCCGGTGAGGGCGTTCTTGAAGATCTGCTCGAAGCCGAGGAACTTGATGATCCCGATGTTCACCGAGGGGTGGAAGCGCAGGCCGCCCTTGTAGGGACCGAGCGCCGAGTTGAACTGGACGCGGAAGCCGCGGTTGATCTGGACATCGCCGTTATCGTCGACCCAGGGGACGCGGAAGATGATCTGGCGCTCGGGCTCGCAGATCCGCTCGATCAGGGCATGGTCGAGGTAGTCGGGACGCTTGGCGACGACGCTGCCCAGGCTTTCGAGCACTTCCTTCACTGCCTGGTGGAACTCGGCTTCGCCCGCGTTGCGGCGCAGCACTTGGTCAAGAATGGCTTCGAGCTTCTCGTCGATCTTCGACATTCCTACTCCCGTTTATATGACAATTCGCAGGGCTGCCCGCTGCTTGGCCCGACTTTCGCCCAGTGACAAGACCGAGCAGTATTACGCGAGGGTCGAGCGAATGCCACTGGTGGCATGTCGCGCCCGCCCGGCTATAGCGGGATCATGCGCCCCGACCGCCTGAATCCCCTGTTCGTGGAGAGCGAGAGCCTGAAGGGCGTCGGCCCCGGCCTGGCGCGCCCGCTGGAGAAGCTCGGCCTGACGCGGGTGCGGGACCTGGCCTATCACCTGCCCGAGCGCTTCGTGGAACGCCGAGTGGTCGACAACCTCGACGAGGCGACGGTCGGCGAGCAGATCGTCGTTGCCCTGACGCCGCGCGATCATCGCTCCTCTGCCGGACGCGGGCCCTATCGGGTGCTGGCCGAGGACGCGCTGGGCAACGTCTGCGCGCTGACCTATTTCGGCCGCGCCTCCTATACGGCGAAGAAGCTGCTGCCCTTGGGCGAGAAGCGCTGGGTGGCCGGACGGCTCGACCAGTACGGCCAGATGCTCCAGATCGTGCATCCGGACCACGTTTCGGAGGAGGGGCTGCTCGGCCAGCTTTGCGAGCCGGTCTATCCGCTGTCCGAGGGGTTGACCCAGGGCAAGGTCGCCGCGCTGGTCCAGCAGGCGCTGGGGCTGGTGCCGGAATTGCCCGAATGGATCGAGCCGGGCCTGCTCGACCGGATGCAATGGCCTGCCTGGCGCGAGGCCCTGCTGCTGGCGCACCAGGGCCAGCACGAGGCGGCGCGGGACCGGCTGGCCTACGACGAACTGCTTGCCAACAGCCTGGCGCTGATGCTGGTGCGGGCCGACAATCGGGCGCGGCGGGGGACGCCGCTGACCGGCGACGGAACCTTGCGCGACAAGCTGGCCCTGCCGTTCCCGCTGACCGGGGCGCAGCGCCGCGCGATCGGGGAGATCGCGGGCGACATGGCCCAGCCTTCGCCGATGCTGCGGCTGCTCCAGGGCGATGTCGGCTCGGGCAAGACCGTGGTGGCGCTGGAGGCGATGCTGATCGCGGTTGAGGCGGGCGCCCAGGCCGCCTTGCTTGCCCCGACCGAAATCCTCGCCCGCCAGCACCACGAAACGCTGAGCCGGATGGCCGCCGGGACCGGGGTCGAGATTGCCCTGCTGACCGGCCGCGACAAGGGCAAGGCGCGCGAATCGATCCTGATGGGGCTGCTCGACGGCTCGATCGACATGGTGGTCGGCACCCATGCGATTTTCCAGGATGCGGTGTCCTACCGGAACCTCGCCCTGGTGGTGATCGACGAGCAGCACCGCTTCGGCGTCGGCCAGCGGCTGATGCTGACCCGCAAGGGCCGGGTCACGCCGCATTGCCTGGCGATGACCGCCACCCCGATCCCGCGCACCCTGACCCTGGCGCAATACGGCGAGATGGAGGTCTCCCAGCTCGACGAGATGCCGCCCGGGCGCCAGGCGATCGACACCCGCGTCGTCGCGGTCGAGCGGATGGGCGATGTCGTCGGCGCGCTGGCGCGGCATATCGAGGGCGGGGGGCAGGCCTATTGGGTTTGCCCGATGGTCCGCGAGAGCGAGAGCGACGACCTCGCCGCCGCCGAGGCGCGCTTCGCCGAACTGCGGGAGCGGTTCGGGGACGCGGTGGCCTTGGTCCACGGCCAGCTCAAGCCCGAGGTCAAGGACGCGGCGATGGAGCGCTTCGTCCGCGGCGAGGCGCGGCTGCTGGTGGCGACCACGGTGATCGAGGTCGGGGTCGACGTGCCCAATTCGACGCTGATGGTGATCGAGCAGGCCGAGCGCTTCGGCCTCGCCCAGCTCCACCAGCTTCGCGGCCGGGTCGGGCGCGGCTCGGAGAAGTCGGTCTGCCTGCTGCTGCGCGGGGAAGCCCTGTCGGAGACCGCCCGCCAGCGCCTCGCCCTGATGCGCGAGACCCAGGACGGTTTCCGCCTCGCCGAGGAGGACCTGAAGCTGCGCGGCGGCGGGGAATTGCTGGGAACGCGGCAGTCCGGCGATACCCCGTTCCGCGTCGCCTCGCTCGACCAGATCACCCGGCTGCTGCCGCTGGCCCACGACGATGCCCGCCTGCTGATCGAGCGTGACGGCGGGCTGACCGGCGAGCGGGGAGAGGCGGCGCGGCTGCTGCTCTACCTGTTCGAGCGGGACTGGGGCGTCCAGCTATTGCGCGGCGGCTAGGCTGGCTGCAGCGCGGTCGATTTTCCTTGACAAATTGAACCCAATTGGTTATATATCTCCTCATCGGGCAGCGAATGGGGAAGGATTTGAGCGGTGCTATTTCAGGCCGATCTCGCGCAGGCGTTGCTGGAGGTAATCGTCGGCGGTGATCCCCTGCGGATGGCGGTCCGGGTTCTCCCGCGTCACGCAGCCGGGCAGGGTCTCGATCCGGAAGTCGCTGCGCGGATGGAGGAAGAAGGGCATCGAATAGCGGCTGAACCGGGCGCGCTCGCCGGTGGGATTGCGGACGCGATGGGTCGTGGAGGGCAGGACGTGGTTGGTCAGGCGTTGCAGCATGTCGCCGATGTTGACGACCAGGGCGCCCTCCGGCGGCGAGACGGCCAGCCACCGGCCGTCGCGGGTCAGCAGCTCCAGCCCCGATTCCTCCGCGCCGAGCAACAGGGTGATGAGGTTGATGTCCTCATGCGCCCCGGCCCGGATCGCGCCGCCCGGCGCCTCCGCGACCGGCGGGTAGTGGAGCAGGCGCAGGACCGAATTGTTGCCCGCGACCACGGGACGGAACCAGTCCTCGGGCAGGCCGAGGTCCAGCGCGATCCGGTCGAGGATCACGCCGCCGACCCGGTCGAACTCGTGGAACAGCGCGGCGAAGGTCTCGCGAAAGCCCACCGGACGTTCGGGCCAGACGTTGGCGGCCATGCCGGGCGCGGGCGGCTCGCGGCCGACGTGCCAGAACTCCTTGAGGTCGTGGGCCCGGGCGCCCTTGGCGATCTCGATCCCGAACGGGGTATAGCCCCGCGCCCCGCCGGAGCCGGCGACGATGTGGCGCCGCTTCTCCGCCTCGGACAGGGCGAACAGCTCCGCCGTCAGCCGCCAGGCGCGGGCGATCAGCGCGGGGTCGATCCCGTGGTCGCCGATGACGGCGAAGCCGTATTCGCGGAAGCTCGCGCCGATCGCGGCGGCGAAGCGGGCGGGGGCCTCGGCGAGGCTCAGGACTGTGAGTTGTTCGGGTTGCATCGGTGGCGGGGGCAGTCGGCTCGGGCTATGGGCCTTCGCCATACCCCGAGGTTGGAGCGCGCGCATGGGCAAAAACTACTGGCTGATGAAATCCGAACCCGACGCCTATTCGTGGGACGATCTCGTCGCCGAGGGCGAGGGCACCTGGGACGGGGTGCGCAACCACCGCGCGGCCAACAACCTGCGGGCGATGCAGGTGGGGGACGAGGCGTTCTTCTATCATTCGAACATCGGGCTGGAGATCGTCGGGATCGTGACGATCAGCCAGGCCGGGCTCACCGACCCGAGCGACCCCGAGGGGAAGTGGGCGGCGGTCAAGGTCAAGCCGGTCAGGAAGCTCGCCCGGCCGGTCACGCTCAAGCAGATCAAGGCCGATCCCGCGCTAGCCGAGATGGAGCTGATCAAGCTGTCGCGCCTCTCGGTCGGCGTCGTCCGGCCCGCCGAATGGAAGCATATCCTGGCGCTGTCGGAAGGGTGATCGCCGGGGCCTGACCTCCGATCCGCTTACCGTCTCGTCACCCTGAATTTATTTAGCGGCGCTGGCCTGTGGCTCAGGGTCCATGGGGCAACGCCAGCCGGTCATGCGACCGTCGTTCGTTCGGATGAGCGGCACCATGGATGCTGAGCCGTAGGCCAGCGCAGCTAAACAAGTTCAGCATGACGGGAGAGTGGTTCGATCGAACCGGAAGAACTTCTAACGGATTTGGTTACTGTTCCGGAACGGGAAAGCCCGGAAATCCGCATCGTGCGATGGTGAAATAAGTCTTAACCGGGCTCTGTCGAAGGGGAGCCCGAATCCATGCGCCGAGCGCTCGTAGTCACCGATGAAACCGCCCGCCATCCGTTCCGGGCAAGCCTGCCGCCGCATCTGCGCGCGCCCGGCGAGGAAGCGCCGCCGCAGCGGACCTGGCGGATCACGGCGCAGGACGTGAAGGATTTCCTGCTCGCCTACTGCGCCTGCTTCCTCGCGGTCACGGCCTTCATTGCATGACAGCGTTGGCCGCGCACTCGGCGAGGTAGAGGCGGCGGCCGAACCAGGCCGAGACCAGGCACAGCGCGGCGACCAGCAGGATCTGGTCGATGATCGGCACGCCCGCCGCGCTCAGCCCGATCGCCAGGATCGAGCCGATCACCATGGCGCCCGAATTGACGATGTTGTTCGCCGCGATGGTCCGCGCCGTCTCCGACTTGGCGACGAAGGTGGTCAGGAAGGCATAGAGCGGCACGACGAACATGCCGCCGAAGACCGCGATCAGCAGCAGCGAGATCAGCAGCGGCACGGCGAAGGGGTGGGCGACGAAGGCGCCCACGTCGAGCAGCCCTTCCACCGGGTCGGTCGTCCAGACCCGGCAGACCAGGTAGAACATGGCGACGCAGACGCCCATCGCGATCACTGAGAGCGGGGCGTAGCGGGCCGAGACCGTCCCCTTGAGCAGGGCGTTGATCGAGATCGAGCCGATCGCAATGCCCACCGAAAAGATCACCAGGAACAGGCTGGCGACCTCCTTGCTGGCGGAGAGCACGTTCTTGGCGAGCGGTGGAAACTGGATGAACAGCACCGCGCCGATCGACCAGAAGAAGCTGATCGCCATGATCGCCAGATAGACCCGCCGGTCGTGCATCGTGTGGCGGACCAGCGCCACCGACGAGCGGACGAAGTGGAAGTCGAGCGGCTCGGCCCGGATCATCGGCCGCCGCATAGCCGACCGCCGCGATGATCACCACCAGCGCCGCCGACCATTCGACCGGCAGCCAGCCCGCCAGGATCGTGCCGGCGAGGATCGCGATATAGGTTCCCGCCTCGACCAGGCCGGTGCCGGCGAGCACCTCGTGCTCGTGGAGGTGCTGGGGCAGGATCGCGTACTTGATCGGCCCGAAGAAGGTCGAATGGATACCCATGGCGAACAGCGCGGCGAGCATCAGCGGGATCGCCAGGCCGTTCACCGCCACGCCCTGCCAGGCGAGGACCAGCCCCGCGCCGCCGACCAGCATGATCAGGATCTCGCAGGCCTTCACGATGCGGATGATCTTCGCCTTGTCGCGCATGTCGGCAAGCTGGCCGGACAGAGCGGAGAGCAGGAAGAAGGGGATGATGAACAGCGTCGAGGCGATCGCGCTGAACTTCGCCTCGGCCGCCTCCGAGCTGTAGACGCTGTAGACCACGTACAGCACCATCGCGTTCTTGAAGAGGTTGTCGTTGAACGCGCCGAGGAGCTGGGTGACGAAAAGGGGGAGAAATCGCCGCGTATGGACGAGGTGAGTCGATGTCGTCATGCGATCCGTATTCTGACAGCCTCTGCCCCGCGGGACCCTAGCGCCTCGAACTGGTCTAACAAGTCCCGGCGACACCTTTTTTACAGTCTCCATCCCCGCTAAGCAGGATGGCGATGCTGACGCTGGCCAACCTTCTCACGCTCTCGCGGATCGTCGCCGTGCCACTCCTCGCCGCCCTGCTGTGGTGGCCGGGCTGGCAGCTCGGCTACGCCGTCGCCTTCGCGCTCTACTGCCTGATGGGGCTGACCGACTACTTCGACGGCTATGTCGCGCGGTCCAGCGGGACGGTCTCGAAGCTCGGCATCTTCCTCGATCCGATCGCCGACAAGATCATGGTCGCCGCGGTGATCCTGGTGCTGAGCGCGCAGGGCGTGCTGCGCGGGCCCTATGTCGGCGACATGCACGTGATCGCCGGGCTCATCATCCTGGTCCGCGAGATCGCCGTCTCGGGCCTGCGCGAGTTTCTCGGCGGCTTGCAGGTCTCGGTGCCGGTCAGCCGCCTCGCCAAGTGGAAGACGACCTTCCAGATCGTCTCGCTGGGCGCGCTGATCCTCGGCGGGGCCATGCCGTGGTGGGTGGTCGACCTCGGCGCGGTCCGGGCCAACGTACCGCATACGGTCGGCCTGGCGACGTTGTGGGGCGCGGCAGCGCTGACCCTGGTGACGGGCTGGGACTACCTGCGCGTCGGCCTCAAGCATATGGATTGATCGGGGGCGGGCGCCCTTTCGTCAGCCGGCCCGCAGTTCCTCGGCCAGCAGCCTGAACTCCTCGCCGCGCGGGCTGTTCTTGCGCCAGACCAGCGCGATCTCGCGGTTGGCGGTGGGCGAGGCGAGGGGGCGGGCGACGACGTCGGTGCCGTTGAGGATACCGGCGTCCACCGCCATCTCCGGCAGCATGGTCAGACCCAGGCCGTTGTCGACCATCTGCACCAGGGTATGCAGGCTCGTCCCGATCATCGTCGCGCTGGCGCGCAGCTCGGGCCGGTTGCAGGCGGCGAGCGCGTGGTCCTTGAGGCAGTGCCCGTCCTCGAGCAGCAGCAGGCGGTGCTCGTCGATCAGCGCGGGCGGGATCTCCTCGGGCGGATCGCGCGGGTCGTCCTTGGGAAAGGCGACGAACAGGGCATCCAGCTCGATCGTCTCGCTTTCCACCTCGCCGGTCGGGAAGGGCAGGGCGAGCAGGACGCAGTCGGCGCGGCCGTGGTGGAGCGATTCGATCGCCGCCGCGCTCGGCTCCTCGCGCAGGAACAGCTTGAGGTTCGGCCGTTCCCGCCGGAGCCGCGGGAGCATCCGCGGCAGGAGGAACGGCGCGATGGTCGGGATCACGCTCATCCGCATCTCGCCCGAAAGCGGCTGCCCGCTCGACTGGACGAGGTCGGACAGCTCCTCCGCCTCGCGCAGGATGCGGTGGGCCTTGGCGACCACGGCATTGCCCAGCGGGGTGAAGCGCACGGCGCGCTTGGTCCGCTCGACCAGCACGACCCCGAGCAGGCTTTCGAGATCGCGCAGGCCCGCCGAAAGCGTCGACTGCGAGACGAAGCAGGCATCGGCGGCGCGGCCGAAGTGCCCGTGCTCGTGCAGCGCGACGAGGTATTGGAGCTGCTTAAGGGTGGGGTGATAGACGGACATCTAGTCCTCCCCGGAACGGGGAGGGGGACCATCCGCAGGATGGTGGAGGGGGCTATCCTCTTGGCGGATGGCTGGGTTGACGGGGAGGGCTCCCTCCACCACCCGCTGCGCGGGCGGTCCCCCTCCCCGTTCCGGGGAGGTGTGGGGCGAGCCTGCACTCATTCCGCCGCCGATGCGGTGATGGTGTTGTGGACGTCATCGACGTGGACCATCTTCATCTTGCCCTCGACCACGGTGAAGGCGACCTTGCCCTCGACCAGGTCGACCGCCTCGTGGCCGAACTGCTCGTAGCGCCAGCCTTCCAGCACCGGCAGGTTCTTGCGGACCCCGGCGGCGAGCAGCTCCAGCTCCTCGCTGCGGGCGAGCAGGCGGGCGGCGACATCGATCTCGCGGCTGCGGATCTTGAGCAGCAGCTTGAGCAGGTCGGCGACGAGCGCGCCCTCCTTGCC
>CALLNA010000138.1 GCA_938005655.1 uncultured Novosphingobium sp. | reverse complement strand
CGGGCCTTGAGCGCATCGAGGTCGCGGAAGTCGGCCGAGATGGTCTCGAGCGCGGTGACGCCCGCCGTGGCCGCGCCGAGCACGGTCAGGCTGCGGGCCAGTTCATAGGTGAAGCTGTAGGAGCCGTCCGGGCTCTTGTTCGAGCTGGCGCCGATCGAATCCGCCAGGTCCTCCGCGCCCCAGGTCAGGGCGACGACGCGCGGCGCGCCCTTGTAGCTGCCGGTGTGGAACATGGCCTCGGCGGTCTCGGTGATGAGGACGATCACCGGGGTCGAGCCCTCCTCGATCCCGTTGGCCACTTCCAGGGCGGACAGGCAGTGGTCGAGCTTCTCGACCTCGGCGCGGCTATAGACCTTGGGCAGCATGATCCCGCCCGGATGGGCCGGCATGATCGCAGCGAGGTCGTGGAAGGTGTACGGCCCGTCGAAGGGATTGATCCGCACCCACAGGCGGTGGCGCTGCTCGGGATGCGCCTTGATGAAGTCATGGACCATCGGCCGCGCGTTGGCCTTGTCGCCCGGCGCGACGGCGTCCTCGAGGTCGATCAGCACGATGTCGGCGCTGCCCTCCATCGCCTTGGTCATCTTCTTCTCACTGTCGCCGGGGGCGAACAGCCAGGAGCGGGCGGAGATGGGTTCGTGCTGGATCGGCATGGGTTGTCCTTATGCTGCTTTCGCCGGCCCCATAGTCAGTAGGACCGCGGAAGCTCAAGCACGCGCTCGGCGATGAAGTTCATGATCTGGTGCGGGCTGACCGGGGCGATGCGCGGGATCAGCACCTCGCGCAGGTAGCGTTCGACGTGGTATTCCTGGGCATAGCCCATGCCGCCCATCGACATGACCGCGGTCTGGCAGGCCTCGTAGCCGGCCTCGGCGGCGAGGAACTTGGCCGAGTTCGCCTCGACCCCGCATTCCGCGCCCTTGTCGAACAGGGTGGCGGCCTTGAAGACCATCAGGCTCGCCGCCTCGACCTGCATCCAGGCCTTGGCGAGCGGGTGCTGGATGCCCTGGTTCATGCCGATCGGGCGGCCGAAGACGACGCGCTCCTGCGCATATTTCGAAGCCTTCCTGATCGCGACGCGGCCGAGCCCGGTCGCCTCGGCGCCGAGCAGCACGCGCTCGGGGTTGAGGCCCTGGAGCAGGATCTTGAAGCCGTCGCCCTCGGCGCCGATGCGGTCCTCCTCGGGCACGAACAGGTCGGTGATGAACAGCATGTTCGAGCCGACCGCGTGGCGGCCCATCTTGGGGATGAGCCGCGCCTCGACCTTCGCGCGGTCGAGCCTGGTGTAGAACAGCGTCAGGCCGTGGGTCTTCTTCTTGACCTCCTCCAGCGGCGTCGTCCGGGCGATGATCAGCATCCGGTCGGCGACGTGGGCGTTGGTGATCCAGATCTTCTCGCCGTTGAGCAGGTAGCCGCCGTCGACCTTGGTCGCACGGGTCTTGAGGCTGGTCGTGTCGAGGCCGGTGTTGGGCTCGGTCACGGCGAAGCACATCCGCTCCTCGCCGGAGAGGATCGGCGGGATCATCCGCTGCTGCTGCTCCTCGGTACCGAACAGGATCACCGGCTCCAGCCCGAAGACCGGCCCGTGGATCGCCGAGGCCGCCGAGAGGCCGCCGCCGCTCTCCGCCACGGCCTGCATCATGATCGCCGCCTCGGTGATGCCCAGCCCCGCGCCGCCGACGCTCTCAGGCATGGCGATGCCGAGCCAGCCTGCCTCGGCCATGGCCTTGTGGAACTCGACCGGCCATTCGCCCGTGCGATCCTTGTCCAACCAGTAGTCGTCGGTGAAGGGCGAGCAGTGCTGGAGCACGGCCTCGCGAATGTTCTGCTGGTCTTCGGTGAAGGCGAAATCCACGACGGCCGGACCTTTCGTTCTGACGAGCGCCGCCTAGCAGCGCGGGACAGCCCAGACAACTGCGTCGTGCGGATATCGGCACATCATCCAGAAATACGCATGGATTTCGCCGCCGCGATCCGATAGCGGGGCTCGGCAACAGGAGATTTCAGGCATGGCGGACAACAGGCATGGCGGATAGGGTGAACCGGACCGGACCTCTGGCGGGAATCCGCGTGGTCGACCTCACCAGCGTCGTGTTCGGCCCCTATGCCACGCAGATCATGGCCGACATGGGCGCCGACGTGATCAAGATCGAGCCGCCGGCCGGGGATAACACTCGCTACATCTCGGCCGCGCCCGCGCCGGGGCTCGGCGGGGTCTACGTCAACGTCAACCGCGGCAAGCGCAGCGTGGTGCTCGACCTCGCCGCGGCGGAAGGCAAGGCCGCGTTGCAGGAACTGGTCAAGACCGCGGACGTCTTCATCCATTCGATGCGGGGCAAGGCGATCGCCAAGCTCGGCTTCGATTACGCGGGGGTGAAGGCGCTCAAGCCCGACATCGTCTATACCAATTGCTACGGCTACAGCCGCCGCGGGCCGGAAGCCGACCAGCCCGCTTACGACGATACGATCCAGGCCGAATGCGGGATCACCCACGTCCAGCAGTTGATGACCGGCGAGCCGGGCTTCGTCGCGACGATCATGGCCGACAAGGTCGCCGGGCTTCACGCGCTCTATGCGACGATGATGGCCCTGTTCCACCGCCAGCGCACCGGCGAGGGGCAGGAGGTCGAGGTCACGATGTTCGAGGCAATGAGCTCGTTCATGCTGGTCGAGCACGCCAACGGCCGGCTGTTCGATCCGCCGCTCGGCCCCGCCAACTACCACCGCGCGGTCGAGCGGAACCGCAAGCCCTACAAGACCAGGGACGGCTACGTCGCCGCGCTGGTCTATAACGACAAGCACTGGAACGCCTTCGTCGGCGCGGTACAGCCGGAATGGGCGGCCGGGGATCTTGGCGCGGAGTTCTCGACGCTGGAGAAGCGGGCCAAGCAGATCGGCCGGGTCTATGGCCTGCTCGGCGAGACCTTCCTCACCCGCACCACGCAGGAATGGCTCGACTTGCTGCGCGAGCTGAATATCCCCGCCGCGCCGCTGCGCTCCACCGACGACCTGTTCGAGAACGAGCAGTTGCAGGCGATCGGCTTCTTCGAGACGGTGCCCTCGCCCTATGGCGATGTGACCTATCCCGGCGTGCCGACCTGGTTCTCGGCGACGCCGGGCAAGGTCGGCGGCTATTCCCCCGCGCTGGGCGAGAACACGCACGAGGTGCTGTCCGAGCTGGGCCTGGCCGATCCGGCGGCCGCGCCGGATGCGGAGCATGGGGAAGTCGACGCGCCGTAGCTTTCAGGTCCTCCCCGTGGCGCGAAGCGGCATGGGGAGGTGGCATTCGCGAAGCGAACGACGAAGGGGGAATCGCGGCCGCGCCCCTCCACCACGACGCTTCGCGTCGCGGTCCCCTTCCCCATTCCCGCTTCGTGGAAACGGGGAGGATCTGGATCAAGCGTGCGCCTTGCGCTCCTCCTCATGGCGCGCGAACATCTTCATGATGTCGCCCGACGTCACCGGCCGTGTCTCGCCCTCGGCGAGCGGGCGCTCGCCGCCGGAGGACTTGGGCGAGGTGTCGACGCCCGCCGCCTCCGCCCGCTTGCGCAGCGCGCCGACCGTCACTTCCTCGCGCTTGAAGTAATCGAACATCGGGAAGCGGAAGAAGCGCATGGCGTTGCCGTGGGTGATCTTGTCGATCTGCGCGTCGGTCAGGTGGTTGATCGTCGGCCAGAGCCGCTCGGGCACCTCGGGCCACAGCGTGTCCGAATGCGGATAGTCGCATTCGTAGGCGATCATGTCCTCACCGATATATTCGATGTTCTGGAGGCCGAAGGCGTCGTCGATGAAGCAGTTGAGGAAGTGACGCTTGAAGGTGTCGCTGGGCTTGCTGTCGCCGGGGAAGCGCGAGTTGGTCCAGGCCTTGTGCCGCGAGTTGGAGAAGTCCGCCCGCTCCAGGAAATAGGGCACCCACCCGATCGAGCCTTCCGACAGGGCGATCCGCAGGTTCGGATAGGTCTGCAACTCGTCGAGCTGGAGCCAGTCCGCCGCGCCGACCGCGATGGTCATCGGCATGGTGCTGATCCAGGCCTCGATCGGCGTCTCCATCGAGGCGTGCGGCGCCGGGTTGCCGCCGCCGATATGGAGGCAGATCGTCATGTCGAGCGCGTCGACCTGCTTGAAGAACGGGTCCCAGTAGTCGTTGTGGATGGAGGGCAGGCCGATCACGGTCGGGTTCTCGTTGATCGAGACCGTGTGGCAGCCCTTGTCCGAGATGCGCTTCATCTCGGCGAGGGTCGCGTCCATGTCCCAGGTGGGCAGGATGCCGCAGGGAATGAAGCGGCCCGGATAGGCGCCGCACCATTCGTCGATGTGCCAGTCGTTGTAGGCCGAAAGGTGCCGCACCGCGAGCTGCTTGTCGGGCGCACGGGCAAGGCGGCCGCCGGCGAAGTCGAACACCGAGCCGAAGTTCAGCGAGGCGGCGATGCCGTTGACGTCCATGTCCTCGATCCGCGCGTGGACGTCATAGACGCCCTTGCGCATCTGCTCGAGCGAGGTCGGCTCCATGCCGTATTCCTCGAAGGGCCGGCCGACCACGGCGT
>CALLNA010000137.1 GCA_938005655.1 uncultured Novosphingobium sp. | reverse complement strand
GAGCTTCAGCCGGGCGCCCTGCTGCCGGTCTCGGTCGCCCGCAACGTGCCGCTGCGCGTCTCCGACAAGACCATCGCCCACGGCGTCATCGGCTCGGTCGACGACCGTGTCGCCATCCAGATCACCCAAGCCTTCTAAGCGCAAGGATAGTAAAAATGACCATCCAACCCCGCGGCTTCGATTTCCTGAAAGACGTCGACGTCCGCCTCTCGGTCGAGCTCGGCCGCGCCGAGATGAAGCTCAAGGACGTCCTCGCCCTGACCGAGGAAAGCGTCGTCGCGCTCGACCGGCTGACCGACGAGCTGCTCGACGTCTCGGTCAACGGCAAGGTGATCGCCAAGGGCGAGATCGTCACCCAGGGCAATCGCTTCGCCCTGCGCATCGTCGAGATCGCCGGCGCCACGGCCCCGGCCGACGAGGCCGCCGCCTGATGGTCTGGTACATCGTCAAGCTGATCGTCCTGCTGCCGCTGATCGGCGTCCTCGCCTGGGGCTGCCTGAAGTTCGCGCAGAAGATGCAGGAGAAGGCCACCGGCGGCACCGCCGGCAAGGCCGTGAAGGTGGTCGAGACGACGATGCTCTCGCCGACGCTCAAGCTCGCCGTCCTCGAATTCCATGGCCGCGAGATCCTCGTCTCGGTCTCGCGCCAGGGCCTGACCCGGCTGGCCGAGGCGCCGGCCCGCGCTGCGGCTCCGGCGGAGGTCCTGCCGTGAAGCGTTTCGCGAAGATCGCCGCCGCCGTCGCGGCGCTGGCCGCGCCCGTAACCGCCTTCGCCCAGGCCGCCGCCGCTGCTCCGGCCGCCGTGGCCGCCCCGGCTGCCGCCGCGGTCCCCGGCGCGCTCGACCGGGCGTTCAGCGCGATGAACGGCGGCCAGGCCTCGGGCATGACCATGTCGCTCCAGCTCCTCCTGATCATGGGGCTGCTGACGATCCTGCCCAGCCTGATCCTGATGATGACGAGCTTCACGCGCATCCTCGTCGTCATGTCGATCCTGCGCCAGGCGCTCGGCCTCCAGCAATCGCCGCCGAACCAGGTGCTGGTCGGGCTGTCGCTGTTCCTCTCGCTGTTCGTCATGGCTCCGACCCTGGAGAAGGTGAACGCCAACGCGATCTCGCCCTATTCCGCCGGCACGATCAACGCCGAGCAGGCGATCCAGAACGCCGGCACCGAGTTCCACGTCTTCATGGTCCGCCAGACCCGCACCCGCGACCTGGAGATGTTCGCCGACATGGCCAAGGCGCCCAAGTTCGCGCGGGCCGAGGACATTCCCTTCTCGATCCTGCTGCCGGCCTTCGTGACCAGCGAGCTCAAGACCGCCTTCCAGATCGGCTTCATGCTGTTCCTGCCCTTCCTGGTGATCGACCTCGTCGTCGCCTCGGTCCTCATGTCATTGGGCATGATGATGATGAGCCCGACGATCGTCTCGATGCCCTTCAAGCTGCTGCTGTTCGTCCTCGTCGACGGCTGGGCGCTGCTGATGGGCTCGCTCGCCTCCAGCTTCGGATAGCCCGCGATGGAAGACGCAGCCCTTCTTGCCCTGGCCGACCGGATGCTCTGGGTCACGGCGCTGGTCGCCGCCCCGGTACTGCTCGCCAGCCTCGCCGTCGGCCTCGTCGTCGGCCTGGTCCAGGCGGCGACCTCGGTCAACGAGCAGACCCTGACCTTCGTGCCCAAGCTGATCGTCACCGCCCTGGTGCTGGTCCTGTTCGGCGGGGCGATGATGGCCCTGATCGGCGACTTCGCCACCGAGATCTTCGCCCAGATCGCGAAAGGCGGCGTGGCGACGTGATCGGTCTCGACTTCGGTTTCGGCCATCTCGAGGCCGAGTTCTGGCGCTGGATGTTCGTGATGACGCGGATCGGCGCGGCGATGCTCGCCGCCCCGATCTTCGGGGCGAGCGGCGTGCCGATGCAGGTCCGCGTCGCCGTGACCGGGGCGATCGCCGCGCTGGTCTGCGCCTGGACCAACGTCGCCGCGCCGGCCGCGCTGCTCTCCGCCAACGGCATCCTCTGGGTCGCGGGCGAGGTGCTCGTCGGCCTCGCGCTCGGCTTCGTGCTCCAGCTCGCCTTCGCCGCGCCGCTGATCGCCGCCGAGGTCATCGGCGGGGGCATGGGCATGTCGATGGCCAGCGCCGCCGATCCCAACACCGGCGCCCATTCGACCGCGCTCGGCCAGTATTTCACCGTCGTCCTGACCCTGATCTTCCTCGCGCTCGGCGGCCACCTCCAGTGGCTCGACCTCGTGGTGAAGTCCTACCAGACCTTCCCGCCGGGCGAGACCTGGCTCGGCGCCGACCGGATCGCGGGAATCGCTGCGTTCGGCTCGGCCATGTTCCTGACCGCGGCGGCGATCGCCCTGCCGGTCACGCTGATCCTGCTGGTCGTGCAGGTCGTGGCCGGCGTGCTCAGCCGCTCGGCCCCGGCGCTCAACCTGTTCTCGCTCGGCCTGCCGGCGGGCGTCCTCGCCGGCATCGCCGCGCTGATCATCTCCGCCCCGGTCCTCTCCGACCAGTTCGCCGACCTCACCGCCCAGGCGCTCAGGCAGACCCAGGAGGTCATGACCCGATGAGCGAGAGCGCCGGTGAGAAGACCTTCGCGCCTAGTGAGAAGCGGCTGCGCGAAGCCGTCAAGAACGGCGACGTCCTCCGCTCGCAGGACCTCGGCACGGCGGTCGCCATCCTGATCGGCGCGGCCTGGCTGCGGTTCGCCGGGCCGTGGATGCTGCGGGTCATGTCGGAGACCCTGCGCGCCGGCTTCATCTGGAGCCGCGCCGACCTCGACGACTTCTCCCCCGGCCGGCTGATGCTCGGGATCGGCGCGCTGGTCCTGCCGCCGGTCCTGGTGCTCGGCGGCGCGGTGATCCTCGGCGCGCTGGCCTCGCAGCTCGGCGCGGGCGGGGGCGCCTTCATCGGCGGCAACCTCGCCCCCAAGGCCTCGCGGCTCAACCCGCTGAACGGGCTCAAGCGGATGTTCGGCGCCCAGGGCGCGATCGAGATCGGCAAGGGCCTGCTCAAGGTCGCGCTGCTCGGCTCGCTGGTCTATGCTTGGTCGCGCGGGCGGCTGGCCGAGATGACCCAGCTCGGCCGCGGCGACCTCTCGGCCCAGCTCGGCTATGCCTGGGCCTCGCTCAGCTCATTGCTGTTCTACCTCGCCGCCGGGCTGGTGGTGATCGCGCTGGTCGACTTCCCGGTGCAATGGGTCCGCCGCTTCATGCGCCTGCGGATGAGCCACCAGGAGCTGCGCGACGAGCACAAGGAGGCCGAGGGCTCGCCGGAGAAGAAGCAGGCGATCCGCCAGCGCCAGCGCCAGATCGCCATGGGCGGCGTCGCCCAGGCCATGCGCGAGGCGCAGTTCGTCATCACCAACCCGACCCATTTCTCGGTCGCGATCGCCTATGACCCGGCGATCGCCCCGGCGCCGGTCGTGCTCGCCAAGGGCCGTGGCGAGAAGGCGCTGGCGATGCGTGAGCTGGCCGCCGAATATGCGGTGCCGGTGCTCGAATACCCGGCCCTGGCCCGCTCGATCTACTACACCACGCGCGAGCGCCAGGTGATCCGCGAGGAACTCTACGCCGCGGTCGCCGGCGTCCTCGCCTTCGTCTTCTCGCTGAAGCGCGGCGAGCGGCCGCAGCGCCCGGTGATCGACGTGCCGGTGGCCCTGCGCTTCGACGCCGAGGGCCGCCTCGATGCCGCGGTGGGGGCCTAGTTCGGCCCCGTTTCCACGTCAGTGGATCAAGCCCCAAGGCTTAAATCGATGCGAAACGGGCCGTTCTACCGATCATGACGACGACCAGCTCCACCAGCACGACCAGCACGGCGACCAGCCAGCTCCTGACCTCGCTCGGGGCGGGCAGCGGGATCGACTTCGCGTCGCTGGCGGAGAACCTCGCCATCGCCCAGTTCGCGGCGAAGACCGACCGCCTCTCGACGCAGTCGGAGACGCTGGACAAGCAGATCTCGACCGCCTCGACCCTCAAGAGCTCGCTGCTTAGCCTGTCGAGCTCGCTCGGCGACCGGGTCCGCGACGGCGACCTCTCGCCGCAGCCGGTGATCGCCAACGGCTCGGTGGCGAGCGGCAAGCTGTCGGGCACGGGGCGGCCGACCGGCACCTACACGCTCGAGGTCTCTCAGCTCGCGACCAACCAGACCCTGGCGAGCACGCCCTTCGCGGCGAGCACCAGCACGGTCGGCCCGGGCACGCTGACCCTGCGCTTCGGCACGGTCGCCGCGGGCAGCTTCACCGAGGACACGAGCCACGCCTCGGTCGACATCACGATTCCCGCCGGGGCCACGCTGGCCGATACGGCGGCGGCGATCAACGCGGCCAATACCGGGGTCTCGGCCTATGTCGCCAACACCTCGGAAGGGGCCAAGCTGGTGCTCAAGGGGCAGGAGGGCGCGGCCAACGGCTTCATCCTCCAGGCCGCCGAGGACCCGGCCAACCCCGGCCTCTCGGCCTTGGCCTGGGAGCCGACCACGGGCGCGGCCTCCCAGCTCCTGACCACCTCGGGCGACGCGGCGTTCAAGATCGACGGGCTCGACATGACCTCGCCGAGCAACGCGATCGAGGACGCCATTCCCGGCGTCAACCTGACCCTGACCGGGACCAACGCGGGCGCCGCGACCAAGCTCAGCTTCAGCGACACCAGCAGCGCGATCACCACCGCGATGCAGGACCTGACCTCGGCGCTCAACGAGATCGTCTCGCAGCTCTCGACCGCGATCGACCCGCAGACCGGCGACCTCGCCCGCGACGGCGGCGCCCAGGCGCTGCGGCGCACGCTGTCGGCGCTCGGGACCACGGTGATCATGCCGGGCGCGCCCGAAGGCACCCCGCGGACCTTCGGCGACCTCGGCATCGCGATCCAGCGCGACGGCACCTTCACGCTCGACACGGCGCGCCTGTCGGCGGCGCTCACGGCCAACCCGCAGGCGGTCGGCGCGATGTTCACCAACGGGCTCTACGGCGTCTACGGCTCGATCGACGGGATCGTCCGCAAGGCGACGGCGGCGACCGATCCGGGCTCGCTCGGCGGCTCGCTGGCGCGCTACACCTCGCAGAAGACTACGGTCACGTCCGACCAGGCCGACCTCGCCGCCAAGCAGGAGGCGCTGCGCACCCAGCTCGTCTCGCGCTTCTCGGTCACGGACACGCAGATCACCGCGTCGAAGTCGACGCTGTCCTTCCTCCAGGCCCAGATCGCGGCCTGGAACAAGACGAGCAACTGATGCTGGCGCAGCGCAATCCCAGCGAGGCCTATCGCCGCGTCGACTTCGACGCGCGGATCGCCACGGCCGCGCCGGGCGAGCTGGTCGTGCTCTGCCTGGAGCAGTTCATCTCGGGCACCGGCAGCGCGCTCGTCGCGCACGAGCGCAAGAACAACGCGCTCAAGAGCCAGGCGATGACCCGGGCGATGTCGGCCCTGACCGCCTTGCAGATGGGGGTGGACGGCAACGGCGGGCTGGCCACGGCGCTCGGCCAGTTCTACGGCGCGGCGCGCAAGACCCTGCTCGACAGCGTGCTGACCTTCGACGCGGCGGCGATCGCGGCGCTGCGCCAGGATTTCATCGAGGTCGCCCAGGCCCTGGCCGGCGCGGCGCGGGCGTCCTGACGGGAGCTTGATCCGCTTGCGCTTCTGATTCAGCCGCGCTGAATCGGGTCCGGAGACCATCTTCCAGTTCCCTCCGTTTCCGATTGAAATGCCTGCGAAACTCGAAGAGACTTCATGTTTTCCCCTAGGCGAATCCTGCTAAGGGATAACCATGCGCAGCATTTCCAAGATTTTCCTCGTCGACAGTGACATGCGTCGCCGGGCAAGTATTTCCCATTGTCTTTCTCAATGCGATATTCATGTCGATCCTTACGAGAACGTCTCGGAACTGCGCGGGCGCATGTCCGACTTCGGGCTTGTGCTTATCCATGACGAAAAGAACGAGATTTCGCGCGCGATCGACTGCATGGCGGAGGCCGGCAACTGGCTGCCCGTGATCGGCTTCGCCGAAAACCCCGATCCCCGCGCCGTGGCCCGGGCCATCCATAGCGGCGCGATCGACTATCTGGCCTGGCCCTTCGCCGAGGAGGAGATCGTCGGCGTCATCGACGACGCGGCCGCCGCCGCCGAGACCATCGGCGCCCGCCGCAACCGCGAGTTCATGGCGCGCAAGCGCATCGACCGCCTGAGCAAGCGCGAGCGCGAGGTGCTCCTCTCGGTCGCCAACGGCCTGTCGAGCCAGAAGATCGCCGAGCAGCTCGACATCAGCCCGCGCACGGTCGAGATCCATCGCTCGAACATGTTGAACAAGATGGGCGCCAGCAACACCTCCGAAGCCATCCGCTTCGCCGTCGAGGCCGATTTCATCGCCTGACGACGATTCCGCTTGACAAACTGAACCATATGGGTTATGTGCCCCGCCGTCGGATCGGTGGATAGCAACACCAGCCCGACACGCAGCGGGTGCG
>CALLNA010000136.1 GCA_938005655.1 uncultured Novosphingobium sp. | reverse complement strand
CGACTTCTACCAGAGGCCGGTCGACATGGAGGCGTTGGGCCTGATCGCCCGCCGCGCGCTCCAGCTTCCCGGGATAGAGGGGGAGAACCGTTCGCTCGCCGCCAAGGCCGGGCAGGAGACCCGCGTCCTCGGCTCGCTGATAACCGCCGCGCCCGAGATGGTCCGCGTCGCCCGCACGATCGAGCGCGTCGCCAACACCAACGTTTCGGTCATGCTGCTGGGTGCGAGCGGCACGGGCAAGGAGCTGCTCGCCCGTGGCCTCCACGAGGCGAGCGACCGTGCTGGCGGCCCCTTCGTTGCGATCAACTGCGCGGCGATCCCCGAAACCCTGCTCGAAAGCGAGCTGTTCGGGCACGAGAAGGGCGCCTTCACCGGGGCGGTCAAGACCACCGAGGGCAAGATCGAGCAGGCGGCCGGCGGCACCCTGTTCCTCGACGAGGTGGGCGACATCCCGCTCGCGCTCCAGGTCAAGCTGCTGCGCTTCCTCCAGGAACGGGTGATCGAGCGGATCGGGTCACGCAGCTCGATCCCGGTCGACACCCGGATCGTCTGCGCGACGCACCAGGACCTGGAGGCGATGATCGCCGACGGCCGCTTCCGCGAGGACCTGTTCTATCGCCTGGCCGAGATCGTCGTGAAGATTCCCGCCCTGGCCGAGCGGCCCGGCGACGCCACGCTGCTGGCCAAGACCTTCCTCGCCCGCTTTGCGAAGGAGATGAATCCCCGGGTCAAGGGCTTCGCGCCCGACGCCCTGGCCGCGATCGACGCCTGGGGCTGGCCCGGCAACGTCCGCGAGCTGGAGAACCGGGTGAAGCGCGCGGTGATCATGGCCGACGCCAAGCTGGTCGGCGCGGCGGACCTCGACCTGCCCGCGCCGGACGAAGGCGAGGGGCCGCGCACGCTCAATCTCAAGTCGGCGCGCGAGATCGCCGACCGCAAGGCGATCCGCCACGCCCTGGCGCGGAGCGAGGGCAATATCTCCAGCACCGCCAAGCTGCTCGGGATCAGCCGTCCGACGCTCTATGACCTGCTCAAGCAGTATGATCTCCACGCGTGATCTCGGCGGCAGGCTGACGGCGCTCGCGGCCTGCCTGGCCGCGGCGCTGATCGGCACGGCCCTGGCGTCGGCGGCCTCGCCCGAGGCGGCCGGCTACATGGTCGAAGCCCACGCCGCGCTCGACAAGGGCGACGGCATCGCCGCCGAGGCCGAGCTGCGCCGGGCGCTGGACGCCGGCGCGGACCGCGCGGAGGTCGCCGCGGCGATGGGCGATGCCTTGATGAAGCAGGGCGCGCTCGACAAGGCGCGCGACTGGCTCGGGCAGGGGCAGTTCGCCGCGGGGCAGGAGAGCTACGGCTGGCGGATGCTCGGGCGGCTCGAACGCGCCGAGGGGAACCTGCCGGCGGCGGGCCGGGCCTATGACCGGGCGCTGCAATATACGCCCGACGACGGCCAGCTCTGGGTCGACATCGGCCGCCTGCGCTATGCCGGCGGCGAGCAGGTCCAGGCGGTCGACGCGGCGGATCACGCGCTGGCGCTCGATCCCGGCAATCCCCGCACGCTGGAATTCCGCGGCCAACTCGTCCGCGACCAGTACGGCCTCGCCCCCGCCTTGCCGTGGTTCGAGGCGGGTCTCGCGCGCAAGGCCGACGACCTGCCGCTCCTCGGCGAATATGCCGCCACGCTCGGCGAGCTGGGTCGGGCGCGGGAGATGCTGAAGGTCACGCGGCACATGCTGGCGATCGACCCCGGCAATGCCCGGGCGCTCTACCTCCAGGCCGTCCTCGCGGCGCGGGCGGGCAAGACGGCCCTGGCGCGGTCGCTGCTGCGCCGGACCGGCCACCGCCTCGCCGACGTGCGTGCCGCCATGCTGCTGCGCGGCGCGCTGGAGCTGGAAGCCGGCAACCCCAACCTCGCGATCGACGGGCTCGACCGGCTGGTCCGGATGCAGCCGGCGAACGCCCCGGCGCGGCTGCTGCTCGCCCGCGCGGCGGCGGTGGCGGGCGACCGGGCGCAATTGTTCTCGGCCTATCCCGACGAGCTTGCGGGCAGCCCTTACCTGCTCACCCTGCAAGGGCGGGCGCAGGAGGATGCGGGCAAGCGCGATCTTGCCGCACCGCTTCTCGCTCGCGCCGATGCCGGGGCTTCCGCCCAGCCGAGGCCGGTGGGTGAGCGGCAGGACGCAGGCACTCTTGCCGCGGACTGGGCCGAGACGCCGGGGCGGATCGGCAACGGCGTGCCCTATGTCCGCAAGCTGCTCGGCAGCGGCAACCTCGCCCTGGCCGGGGAGATCGTCGAGAAGCTGCGCGCCGCCAATCCCGGCTCGGCCGACGTCCAGGCGGTGGCGGGCGACGTGCGGCTGCTCCAGAACGACGCCGCCGGGGCGATCGAGCGCTACCGGATCGCGGCGCGGGTGCGGGTGACGTCGGATCTCGTCGGGCGGATGGCCCTGGCCTTCGACCGTGCCGGGCAGTCCCGCGCGGGGGACAACCTCGTCGAGGCGCACTTGGCCGCCAGCCCGGCCGATCCCCACCTCGGCCGCCTCGCCGCCGGGCGCGCAGCGCGGCGCGGCGACTGGACGCGGGCGCGCGCCTTGCTCGAATACCTGGCGCTTGGCGCGCCGCGCGATCCTGGGCTGATCGGCGCGCTGGCCGAGGCCCGGCTCAGGACCGGGGACAAGCCGGGGGCAGAGCAGGCGGCCGCGGCCGCCTATGCCCTGCGGCGGGACAGCGCGGCCCTGACCCGCGCCTATGCGGCCATGGCTTCGGCCGAGGCGGCGGCGCTGTTGAGCGCCAAGGCGAACCAGTTCTGAGCATTCGCTCCGGGCTCGACAATCGGGCGGCGCTTCGCCACTGGGCGCCGATGCGTTTTCTCGACCCCATGGTGCGGCTGATCTTTGTTGCCGTCATTCTCGCCACCCTGCTGCCGGTGACGGGCGAGGCGCGCGTGGTCGCGCAGGATATCTCCAACGGAGCGGTGTTCCTGCTGTTCCTGCTCTACGGCCTGCGCCTGTCGCGCGGCGAGGTGCTGGCCGGGCTTGGCAATCATCGCCTGCTCGTGCCGTTGGTGATCTGGGTCTTCGGCGCGATGGGCCTGGCGGGCTGGGCACTGTGGCAGGTCGGCGGGGGTTTCCTTCCACCGCTGCTGGCGATCGGCTTCCTCTACATGGGGGTCCTGCCCTCGACCGTGCAGTCGGCCACGGCCTACAGCTCGCTGGCGGGAGGCAACGTCGCGACCTCGGTCGTCGCCGCCGCCCTCATCAACATCCTCGGCGTCTTCGTCAGTGCGCCGCTCTATTCGCTGCTCGCGGGCAGCCAGGGCGTGGCCTTCCACGGCGAGCAGCTGGTCAAGGTGATGACCATGCTGCTGCTGCCCTTCGCCATCGGCCAGATATTGCAGAGCTTCACCCGCAAATGGGTGCTGGGGCACAAGTCGCTGATCACGGTAATGGACCGCGGTTCGATCGGCATCGCCGTCTATGTCGCCTTCTCGGGCGCCGTGGCTCAAGGGATCTGGACCAAGGTCGACGCGTTCGGCTGGCTGTGGGTGCTGGTGGGCTGCGCCCTGGCGATGGTCTTCGGTTATGGCGGGGCCTGGCTGCTCGGCGGCCTGCTCAGGCTCTCCAAGGGGGATCGCATCGCGATGCTGTTTGCGGGCGGGCAGAAAAGCGTGGCGATGGGCGCGCCGCTGGCGACCGTGCTGTTCCCGGCGGCTTCTGCGGGGATCATCATCCTGCCGCTGGTGGTCTATCACTTCGTCCAGATGATCGTGGCCGCGCCGATCGCCACGCGGCTGCGCAGGTTCGAGGTCCCGGCCTGAGCCCGCGTCAGCCGGCGGCGTTCGGGTGCCGCTTCTGCCAGCGCACCGACCACCATAGCGACAGCCCGATCAGCACCGCGCCGATCAGCCCCGTGACCGCCTCGGGAATGTGGTACTTCGCCGAGAGCAGCATGATGACGCCGAGCGTCACGATCGCCCAGAACGCGCCGTTCTCCAGATAGCGGTATTGCGCCAGGGTGCCCTTCTGGACGAGCATGATCGTCATCGAGCGCACGAACATCGCGCCGATCGACAGGCCGAGCGCGATCACCACCATGTTGTTCGAAAGCGCGAAGGCGCCGATCACCCCGTCGAAGCTGAACGAGCCATCGAGCACGTTGAGGTAGAGGAACCCGCCGAGGCCCGAACGGGCCACGGCTCCCGCCGCGGCGCGCGCCTCGTCCTGCATCTCCAGGATCGTGCTGATCGCCTCGACCGCGATGAAGGTGACGATGCCGAGCGTTCCGGCGATGATGAAGGTCAGCGCCTCGTCCTGCGGCAGCAGGAGCGAGATCAGGTAGAGCGCGACCAGCAGCAGCGCGATCTCCAGCGCCTCGATCCGGGCGAAGCTGCTCAGCCGCTCCTCGATCGCCTTGATCCAGTGGACGTCCTTGTCGGAATCGAAGAAATACTTGAGCCCGACCATCGCCAGGAAGGCCCCGCCGAAGCCGGCGATGCCGACATGGGCGCTGGAGACGATCTCCTCGTAGCGCTCGGGATCGTTGAGCGAGAGCTTGATCGTGTCGACCGGCCCGAGCCCGGCGGCGATGGCGACGATGGCCAGCGGGAAGATCACCCGCATCCCGAAGACGGCGATGACCATGCCCCAGGTGAGGAACCGGCGCTGCCAGACCTCGTCCATCTCCTCCAGCACCTTGGCGTTGACCACGGCGTTGTCGAAGGAGAGCGAGACCTCGAGGATCGAGAGGACCACGACGATCCATAGCAATGAGGCCGTGCCGGTCAGCGTCCCGGTCTGCATCCAGACGTACCACGCCGCCGCCGCGAGGCAGATCAGCGTGAACAGGATCGATCCCTTGTAGAACTTGAGCAAGCGCGTTTCCCTCGGTCAGCCGATCTCGCTCCTCGCGGAAGGCGCGGCGCCGCGCAAGCTACTTCGGCTGGTAGGTCTGCTCGGGCCCGGGGAAGGTCCGCGCCCGGACCTCGGCCGCATAGCGGGCGGCGGCGTCGGAGATCGTCTCGGCGACCTCGGCATAGCGCTTCACGAAGCGGGGCACGCGTTCGAACATGCCGAGCATGTCCTCCACCACCAGCACCTGCCCGTCGCACTGGGCCGAGCCGCCGATGCCGATGGTCGGAATGTCGAGCGCCTGGGTGAGGGCCACGGCGATCGGCTCGATCACGCCCTCGACGACCACGGCGAAGGCCCCGGCGTCGGCCACGGCCTTGCCGTCGGCCATGATCTTCTCGTGCTCCTGCTGGCTCTTGCCGCGCGCGCCGTAGCCGCCGAGCACGTTGACCGCCTGCGGGGTGAGCCCGACATGGGCCATCACCGGAATGCCGCGCTGGACCAGGAAGGCGATGGTCTCGGCCATCTCCTGCCCGCCTTCGAGCTTGACCGCGGCGCAGCCGGTCTCGGCCATGATCCGGCTGGCGGTGGCGAAGGCCTGCTGCGGCGACTGCTGGTAGCTGCCGAACGGCATGTCGACGACCACGACCGTATGATAGCTGCCGCGGACCACGGCGGCCCCGTGGGCGACCATCATGTCGAGCGTCACCGCCAGCGACGAGGGCAGGCCGTAGATCACCTGGCCCAGGCTGTCGCCGACCAGCAGCAGGTCGCAATGGGGATCGAGGAGTTGCGCCTGGCGCGCGGTATAAGCGGTCAGCATGACCAGCGGTTCCTGGGTCCGCCCCTCGAACTTGCGGCGCTGGATGAGCGGCACGGTCAGCCGCTTCATCGGCGCGGGCGTGGGGTTGGCGCGGCTGGTCGCGGTGTCGAGCTGGAAGGTCGTGGACATGGGCGTGGGGTCTAGCCGCTGGGCGAGGCCGGCGAAAGGGGGCAGGCGCGGCAGGTGGGGAGTGAGGGGCGGGAGGCTCACAATGCTGGGGACGGCCCGTCGCTGGCCTATTGCCAACCTCATCGGCTCCGCTAGCTTCCGCATCGGTTCGGCCGCCCTGCGCGCGCCGCTTGGCTGGGGAGCTCCGCAATGTTGTTCGGTCGCGTCAAACCGCTCGATGCCATCCTGGCGACGGCCGAGAAGAAATCGCTCCATCGCTCGCTCGGCGCCTTCCAGCTCACCATGCTCGGCATCGGCGGGATCATCGGCACCGGCATCTTCGTCCTGACCGCCGCCGCGGCGCAGAAGGCCGGGCCGGGCATGATCTGGAGTTTCGTCGTCGCCGGCATCGTCTGCGCGGTCGCTGCGCTGTGCTATTCGGAGCTGGCCTCGATGGTGCCGGTCTCGGGCTCGGCCTATACCTACAACTACGCGGTGATGGGCGAGCTTGTCGCCTGGACCGTGGGCTGGGCGCTGATCCTCGAATATGCGGTCGCGGCGAGCGCGGTGTCGGTCGGGTGGTCCGGCTATTTCATGGGGTTGCTCAAGAGTTGGACCGGGTTCGAGCTACCGGCTTTGCTCCAGGCCGGGCCGACCTGGACGATGAACGGCCTGGTCCCCCATGCCGACTTCTCGACCGGCCTGATCAACGTGCCGGCGATCGTCGTGGCCCTGGGCGTCACCTGGCTGCTGATGATCGGCACCAAGGAGAGCGCGACCTTCAACGCGATCCTGGTGGTGGTGAAGATCATCGCCCTGACCATGTTCATCGCCCTCGCGCTGCCCGTCGCCGACCGCGCGCATTTCGCGCCCTTCGCGCCCAACGGCTGGTTCGGTCCCACCGGCACGACCGGCATGGGGATCATCGGCGCGGCTTCCTCGATCTTCTTCGCCTATGTCGGCTTCGACGCGGTCTCGACCGCCGCGGAGGAGACCAAGAATCCGCAGCGCAACGTGCCGATCGGGCTGATCGGCAGCCTCGGCATCTGCACGATCTTCTACCTGCTGGTCGCCGCCGGGGCGATCGGCGCGATCGGCGCCCAGCCGACCGGCCTCGGCGTCGCGCCCGGCTCGGCCGAGTTCAACCGCCAGTGCGCCGCGCTGCTCGCCTCTGGCAGCGAGCCGCTGGTCTGTTCGAAGGAAGCGCTGGCCCACGTCCTGCGCTCGATCAACTACACTTGGGCCGGCGACCTGATCGGCCTTGCCGCCAACCTCGCGCTGCCCTCGGTCATCCTGATGATGATGTTCGGCCAGACCCGCATCTTCTTCG
>CALLNA010000135.1 GCA_938005655.1 uncultured Novosphingobium sp. | reverse complement strand
ACGACGGCGGATCACATAACCCATATGGTTCAGTTTGTCAAGCGGAATCTCGCTTGGCGGGGAGCGCCGCCAGACGGGGGCCGGCCTGCCTTGCCCCAATACGTAGTTCCCCATAGGCGCGATTGAAGGCGGTCGCGGTTCGCAGCAGGTGGGGGACCTGGCCGGGATGGGCCAGGATCGAGCCGAGGATCGCGCCGAGAGCCAGCCCGCCGCCGGGCTTCATGGCCACGGCGATCGCCGGAGGCAGGGCGGCCGCGGCTTCGTCGGAGATGCAGCGCAGGATCGCGAAGGGAAGACCGGCGCGGGCGGCGGCCACGGCGGCGACGTGGCTTTCCATGTCGGCGGCGAGGCAGGCCGAGGCGCGGTTCAGCCGGGCCTTTTCGGCGGGGTCGGCGATCAGGCGGCCGTCGGCGTGGACCGGGCCGATGCGGGCCTGAGGCAGGCGCTGCGCCAAGGCGGCGGACCGGGCGGGGTCGCAGGCGTGGCCGCCCACCCGCTCGCCGATCACCCAGTCGCCGATCCGCAGGCCGGGATCGAGCGCGCCGGCCATGCCGAAGCTGATGACGCCGTCGGCGCCGTTCACCGCCTCGGCCAGCTCGTTCGCGAGGCGCTCGGGCGCGCCGCCGCCGGGAATCGTCACCACGTCCAGCCCCCGCAGCACCGCGGCCTCGCGCTGGAGGCCGACGATGGCGACTACATGCCCCACGCGGGCCGCGCGGTGTTGGCCGCCTTGAGGTTGCGATAGCGGGCGAGCGCCCAGAGCGGGAAATACTTGGGATAGCCGTGGTAGCGCAGGTAGAACACGCGCGGGAAGCCGCCGCCGGTATAGAGTTCCTGCCCCCACAGCCCGTCCCCGGCCTGGTTGGCCATCAGCCAGCGCACGCCGCGCTCCACCTCGGGGGAATCGGTCTCGCCCACGGCCATCAGGCCGAGCACGGCCCAGGCGGTCTGCGAGGCGGTCGAGGGCGTCGGCTCGTGCCCCTGGCGCTCCAGCGCGTAGGAATCGCAGCTCTCGCCCCCGCCGCCGTCTTCGTTCTGCACGCGCTTGAGCCAGGCGACGGCCCTGGCGACCATCGGGTGCTCGGCACCGATCCCGGCCCGGCCGATGGCGCAGAGCACCGACCAGGTGCCGTAGACGTAGTTCACCCCCCAGCGGCCGAACCACGACCCGTCCGGCTCCTGCTCCTTCTCCAGCCAGGCGAGGCCGGCCTGCATCCGCGGCGAATCGACCGGCTCGCCCATCTGCGCGAGGAGCGAGATCACCCGCGCCGAGACGTCGGCGGTCGGCGGATCGAGCAGGGCGCCGTGGTCCGCGAACGGCAGGTTGTTGAGGTAGTCCTTGTCGTTGTCGGCGTCGAAGGCGGCCCAGCCGCCATCATGGCTTTGCAGCCCCTCGACCCATTCACGGCCGCGCGCCACGGCCTCTTCGTCCTTGCCACCGCGGCGGTCGGCCATGCGGTGCATGGCCATGGCGACGACGGCGGTGTCGTCGAGGTCGGGGTAATGGTCGTTGTTGTACTGGAAGGCCCAGCCGCCGGGGCGCACGTCCGGGCGCTGGTCGGCCCAGTCGCCGACCACGTCGAGCACCTGGCGCGGCCCGAGCCAGTCGAGCGCCAGGTTCGCCCGGGCCAGCGCCTCGTCGGAGCCGACCTCGATCATCGCGTGGGCGGCCAGCGCCGTGTCCCAGACCGGCGAGACGCAGGGCTGGCAATAGGCCTCGTCGTCCTTGACCACCAGCAGCAGATCGACCGACTTGCGCGCGATGGCCCGCGCTGGATGGTCCTCGGGATAGCCGAGGACGTCGTACATCATCACCGAATTGGCCATAGCCGGATAGATCGCGCCGAGGCCGTCCTCGCCGTTGAGGCGCTCCGTCACCCAGTCCTCGCAGAGCTTGATCGCCTTGGCGCGCAGGGCCCTGGGCCAGAGCCGGTCGCCCGCCTTGAGCACGGCGTCGAGCGCGTGGAAGCCCTTGGACCAGTACCAGCTTACATGGGCGGCTTGGCTGTTGAGCCGGGCCGGCTTGCCGATGAACAACTCGTCGACCAGCACCCCCTTGGGGTTCTTCGCCTTGGGCTTGAGCGCGCAGAGCACCAGCAGCGGCACGACCACGGTGCGCGCCCAATAGGACATCTTGGAAAGATGGATCGGGAACCACTTGGGCGCGAGCATCAGCTCGGGCGGGATCGTCGGCACGGCGTCCCACGGCCCGGCACCGTAGAGCGCGAGCTGGATGCGGGTGAAGACGTTGCCGGCCTCGGCCCCGCCGGCCTTGTGGATCGCGGCGCGGGCGCGGGCCATATGGGGCGCGTCGATGTCGTCGCCGATCATCTTCAGGGCGTAGTAGGCCTTGATCGTCGCCGAGATGTCGAAGCCGCCGTCCTGATAGAGCGGCCAGCCGTCATGCGCGTCGGACTGGCGGCGGCGCAGGTAGTTGCCGATCTTGCGTTCCAGCTCGGCGTCGACCGGCTCGCCGAGGTAGTGGCGCAGCAGGACGTATTCGGCGGGGATCGTGGCGTCGGCCTCCAGCTCGAAGACCCAGTGGCCATCGTCCTGCTGGGCGGCGCTCAGCGCGTCGGCGGCGCGGCCGATGGTCGCCTCGACCTCGTCGCGCAGGTGTTCGGGGGCAAGCGTGTCGGTCAGCATCGCGGCAGCCCATAGCGCAGCGGCCGCCCCAAGGCCAACCGCGCCGCCCCATCGCCGGAGCGCAGGGCGCCCTCGATGGTCGCGGGCAGGCCGTTCCGCACCCAGTCGCCGGCGAGGAACAGGTTGCGCCAGCGGGTGCGCGGGCCGGGCCGCAGCGCGTCCTGCTCGGGCGTGGCGGCGAAGGTGGCGCGCTTTTCCTTGACGATCTGCCAGCGCGGCATCGGCGCGGTGATC
>CALLNA010000134.1 GCA_938005655.1 uncultured Novosphingobium sp. | reverse complement strand
GCGCCTGCCGGCGAAGCCCCTGCCGAGCAGCAGAAGGCGACGGAATCCGAGGCGCCCAAGGCCAAGGCCGAGAGCGGCACGGCGCAGCTCGCCGCCGAGGCGAAGCCCGCGATCGATCCGGCGATTCCGGCCGGCACCAACATGAAGACCGTCACGGTCCGCGAGGCCTTGCGCGACGCGATGGCCGAGGAAATGCGTCGCGACGGGCGCGTCTTCGTCATGGGCGAGGAAGTCGCCGAGTACCAGGGCGCCTACAAGGTCACGCAAGGGCTGCTCGAGGAATTTGGGGCCAAGCGGGTCATCGACACGCCGATCACCGAATACGGCTTCGCCGGCATCGGCACCGGCGCGGCGATGGGAGGCCTGCGCCCCATTGTCGAGTTCATGACCTTCAACTTCGCGATGCAGGCGATCGACCACATCATCAATTCGGCCGCCAAGACCAACTACATGTCGGGCGGCCAGATGCGCTGCCCGATCGTGTTCCGCGGCCCCAACGGCGCCGCCGCGCGGGTCGGGGCGCAGCACAGCCAGAACTATGCGCCGTGGTATGCGAACGTGCCGGGGCTGGTGGTCATCGCGCCCTATGATGCCTCGGACGCCAAGGGCCTGCTCAAGGCCGCGATCCGTAGCGAGGACCCGGTGGTCTTCCTGGAGAACGAACTGGTCTATGGCCGCAGCTTCGAGCTGCCCGAGTTGGACGACCACGTCCTGCCGATCGGCAAGGCCCGCGTGGCGCGCGAGGGCCGGGACGTCACGATCGTCTCCTACTCGATCGGCGTCGGCCTGGCGCTCGAAGCCGCCGAGCAACTCGCCGGCGAGGGCATCGAGGCCGAGGTGCTGGACCTGCGCACCCTGCGTCCGCTCGACACGGCAGCGGTGCTCGACAGCCTGAAGAAGACCAACCGGCTGATCGTCGCGGAGGAGGGCTTCCCGGTCTGCTCTATCGCCTCGGAGGTGATCGCGGTCTGCATGGAGCAGGGCTTCGACGATCTCGACGCCCCGGTCTTGCGCGTCTGCAACGAGGACGTGCCGCTACCCTATGCCGCCAACCTCGAAAAGGCGGCGCTGATCGACGTGCCCCGGATTGTCGCGGCGGCCAAGCAGGTCTGCTATCGTTAGCCTGATCCTCGACAGTCTTCCTCCGGTCCAGCGTCTGGCGCTCGCCTATGCGCCGCGGCGGGCGCGGGAGGCATGGCTGGGGCTGCTCGCGTTGGACACCCGCCTTGCCCAGGTGGTGCGTGATGCGCGCGAGCCGATGCTCGGCCAGCTCCGCCTCGCCTGGTGGCGCGAGCGACTGGCCGAGCCGCCCGAGCAACGGCCCCAGGGCGAGCCGCTGCTGGCCTTGCTCGGCCGGACCGGCGCTGCGCTGTCGCCCCTGGTCGATGGCTGGGAGGCGCTCCTCGGTGAAGCGCCCTTGCCGCAGGCGAGCATTGCGGCCTTCGCGGAAGGACGGGCGCAGGCGCTCGCCGGGTTGGGAGGCATACTGGGCCTTGTCGGCGAGGAGCCCGCCATCCTGCGGGTGGGCCGCGACTGGGCGCTTGCCGATCTGGCCTTGCGGCTCAGCCATCCCGGGGAGCGCGATCATGCCGTCGCCCTGATCGGCGAGGGCGCGCCTCTTCGTCTGCCGCGCGAGATGCGGCCGTTGACCGTGCTGCACGGCCTTGCCCTGCGCGACCTGCGGCGTGGCGACGCGGCCGGCGGAATTCGTGGAGCGCTCGCCGCCGTGCGGCTTGGCATCTTCGGGCGCTAGGCTATGCTTCGCCCGGGCTAAGGAGGGGCTTGGGGGTCATGAACCGGATCGTTCTGGGCGCGGTGGGCGCGCTGCTGCTGGTCGGCGCCGGGATCTTCTGGTGGCAGGGCCGGGCGGAGACCGAGCGCGGCGCGGCCTTGCCCGCGGCGCTGCCGCCTGCGGTTGCGGACGATGCGCTGCCGACCGCCGACGGCGCCGGCCTTCGCGGCGCGGCTCCGCCCGCGCTCGATGAGGTCACGCGCGAGCAGCGCCGCTTCGACCGGCTCGACCGCAACCGCGACGGCAAGATCACCCGCGCCGAGATGCTTGGGCCCCGGGTCGCCGCGTTCCGCAAGCTCGACAAGGACGGCAACAACCTCCTGAGCTTCGAGGAATGGGCGGTGAAGACCAGCGACCGCTTCCGCAACGCCGACCGCAACGGCGATCAGGTGCTGACCCGCGAGGAGTTCGCCACGACCCGGCCCAAGCCCGCCAAGAAGCCGGAATGCCGCTGCTCGCCGATCCGCCGTCCGGCCAGGGCGGAAGCGCCCGCCGATTCAGCCGATGACGGGGAGCCAGAGACCTAGGTCTTCCTTGGCCCGCGCGGTGTAGGCTTCCTTGCGCTGCTTCTTCTTCACGTCCGGCAGGGGTGGGAACAGCCCGAAATTGACGTTCATCGGCTGATAGTCCTCGGCTTCGGCATCGCCGGTGATATGCGCCAGCAGCGCGCCGAGCGCCGTGGTGCGGGGCGGAGCCTGCCATGCCCGCCCGGCGATCTCGCCCGCTGTCATCAGCCCGGTCAGCAGGCCGACGGCGGCGCTTTCGACATAGCCCTCGCAGCCGGTGATCTGCCCGGCGAAGCGGATATGCGGCGCACTTTTCAGCCGAAGCTGGCGGTCGAGCAGCGTCGGGGAGTTGAGGAAGGTGTTGCGGTGGAGCCCGCCAAGCCGGGCGAACTCAGCCTTCTCCAGCCCCGGGATCGTGCGGAACAGGCGGACCTGCTCGGCGTGCTTCAGCTTGGTCTGGAAGCCGACCATGTTCCACAGCGTGCCGAGCTTGTTGTCCTGGCGAAGCTGCACCACGGCATAGGGCCAGCGGCCGGTCTTGGGATCGTCGAGCCCGACCGGCTTCATCGGCCCGAAACGCAGCGTCTCCACCCCGCGCTCGGCCATCACCTCGATCGGCATGCAGGCCTGGAAATAGGGGGTGTTCGCCTCCCATTCCTTGAAGGTGCTCTTCTCGCCCGCGACCAGCCCGGCGTGGAAGGCCAGGTACTGCTCCTTGGTCATCGGGCAGTTGATGTAGTCCCTGGTCTCTACCCCAAATTTATCAGGCTTGTCCCAGCGACTGGCCATCCAGCAGACATCCATGTCGATGGTGTCGCGATAGACGATCGGCGCGATGGCGTCGAAGAAGGCGAGGCTGTCCGCGCCCGTCGCCGCGCCGATGCTGCCCGCCAGCCCCTCATGGGTCAGCGGCCCGGTGGCGACGATGGTCAGGCCCGCCTCGGGCAGCCGGTCGACCCGCTCGCGCACGACCTCCAGGTTGGGGAGGGCGGCCAACGCCGCCTCGACCTCGGCCGAGAACACGTCGCGGTCGACTGCGAGGGCCGAGCCGGCCGGCACCTGCGCCTTGGCCGCCGCCGCCATGACCAGCGAGCCGCACTGGCGCATCTCGTGATGCAGCAGCCCGACCGCGTTCTTCTCGTCGTCGTCCGAGCGGAAGGAATTGGAGCAGACCAGTTCGGCCAGGGAATCGGTCTGATGCGCGG
>CALLNA010000133.1 GCA_938005655.1 uncultured Novosphingobium sp. | reverse complement strand
TGGTGGACAGGGCTGGATTCGAACCAGCGTACGCTTGCACGGGCAGATTTACAGTCTGCTGCCTTTAACCACTCGGCCACCTGTCCACACCAGCTTGCCGGTTTGGCGGGGTATCCCGCGAGCCAGCCCCGAAGGGCTGTTCCAGCCGAGAGGCGGCCACATGGCGAAGGGAACCTTGCCTGTCAATGGGGCGGCTGGCAGGAGCGGGCCGAATAACGCAGCTTGAAGGATCGATCATGGCGAAACGGGGTGACGCGAAGCCGTCGCGGGCATTGCGCGGCCGCGCGGGGCGGATGCAGGGCGGCCGGGGCAGCGGGCGGGCGAGCGCCGGCATGGTGCGCCTGTGGGGCCGCCACGCGGTCGAGGCAGCGCTGAAGAACCCGGAGCGCCACCACCGCAAGCTGTGGGCGACGCGCGAGGGGATCGCCTCGCTCGACGGCGAGCTGCCGTCCGACTTCACCGTGGAATATGCGCAAGCGGCAGACCTCGCCCGCCTCGTCGCGCGCGACGCGCCGCACCAGGGGCTGGTGCTCGAATGCGAGCCGCTGGCCGACATCTACCTGGAGGATGTGCTGACCGGCGATCCCGCGCGCCCGCTCGTCGTGCTCGACCAGGTGACGGACCCGCACAACCTGGGCGCGATCCTGCGCTCCGCCGCAGCCTTCGACGCCTGCGCCCTGCTGACCCAGGACCGCCACGCCCCACCCGAATCGGGCGTCGTCGCCAAGTCCGCCTCGGGCGCGCTGGAGCTGGTGCCCTGGGTGCGGGTGGTGAACCTCGCCCGCGCGCTGGAGGAGGCGGCGGAGGCCGGCTACTGGCGGATCGGGCTCGACGGCGGCGGCAAGGCCACCCTGGCCGAGGCCCTGCCCGCCGGGCCGGTCGCCCTGGTGCTCGGCGCCGAGGGCGAAGGGATGCGCCACAATATCGTCCAGCACTGCGACGCCATCGCGCGCCTGCCGATCAGCGCGGCGATGGAAAGCCTCAACGTGTCCAATGCCGCGGCGATCGCGCTCTATGCGGCCGCCACGCGCGAAACGGGGGAATGAACCGATGACCATCCGCAGGATCGCCGGAGCCGCCACGCTGATGGCGCTGTGCCTGACGCTTGCCGCCTGCCTGCTCTCGCCGGGCAAGTTCACCGCACGGCTCGACGTGCGCCAGGACGGCCGCTTCAGCTTCGCCTATGCCGGCGAGGTCTATCTGCTCGGCCTGAGCAAGCTCGCCGAGCTGGGCGCGGCTAGCGAGGCGTTCAAGCCGGACGATTGCTATCGCCCCGGCACCCTGGTCAAGCGCGCCCGCGCCGCCGCCGAGGCCGCCGAGCAGCGCCAGCGCTGGGAGGAAAGCCAGGCCGGCTCCGCCGACAAGCGCCGCCGCGACGCCGAGGGGATGAAGGCGATGCTCGGCGGGATCGACCCGTCGAGCCCCCAAGCCGCCGAGGAGCTGGCCGCGCGGCTGCGGCGGCAGGAAGGCTGGCGCCGGGTCGACTACAAGGGCGACGGGCTGTTCGACGTCGACTTCGCCGTGTCGGGCACGCTCGACCGCGACTTCACCTTTCCCTCGATCGAGCATTTCCCGATGGCCAACGCCTTCGTGACCGTGAACCGCCACAAGGACGGCACCCTGCGGATCGACGCGCCGGGCTTCGCCACGGCCGCCGGCAACGAGTCGCTGCGCGCGCTGATGATGATGGGCGGCGCCGGCCGGACGGGCGGCACGGCGCCGACGCTGCCCGTGACCGAGGGCACCTTCGTCCTGACGACCGACGCTGCGGTGCTCGCCAACAACACCGACACGGGGCCGCAGACGGATAGCGCGGGCCAGCGGCTCGACTGGACGATCAACGCCCGCGCCGCGGCGGCGCCGACCGCGCTGCTGCGGCTGGGGCGTCCGTAAGGGCGCGGCTGTGGACCACAGCAGACGTTCCCGCCCGTTCGTCACCCCGGACTTGATCCGGGGTCCCGCTCCCTTTTCCAGCGTCGCGCATGAAGCAGCGGGGCCCCGGATCAAGTCCGGGGCGACGAGGTTCGTGATGGCCTCCGCTTCCCGCCCCATCCGGTCATTCGGCCGCCAGGTTTGCAAAGTAGATAATCGCCAAACGAAAAGCGCCGCGCCGGCATGAGCCGGCACGGCGCTGCATCCTTCGTCCGGGCCACGAGGCGTCAGCAGCCCGGCCCAGGAGCGCGTCTTAGTTGACGGCGTCCTTGAGGCCCTTGCCGGCCTTGAACTTGGGTTGGCTGGAAGCCTTGATCTTCATCGGCTCGCCGGTGCGCGGATTGCGGCCGGTCGACGCCTTGCGCTTGGCGACCGAGAACGTGCCGAAGCCGACGAGGCGGACTTCGTCGCCCTTCTTCAGCGCCCCGGAAATGGCTTCGAACACGCCTTCGACGGCCTTGGTGGCGTCGCCACGAGTCAAACCGCTCGAATCCGCAACTGCGCTGATCAGATCGTTTTTGTTCATTAGGAGAACCCCCTACCTTTCAGTGAACCGGAGCTTGTGGTTGGAATCGCCTCTCGGGTGGCGCGGAATTGAGCGAGTTTTGTTGGCGGTGTCAAAGCCAAACAAGGGCAAAACAGCACCCATGTCCCCTATTTTCGGCCCATTTCGCGACGAACCGCTGGACGAACGTCGACAAACGCGATTCTATCCTTGGCCGCGACCCGGAAAGGTTCCCGAGTCGCGGCATTGCAGCATTTTCAGTGCGCAGTTGCGGAAGGCGTTCCGGCCGGCAAGGCGCCCGGCGTGGGCACGCTGGCGAGGTCGTCCGCCTCGGTCCACTCGATCGCTTCGAGCGGCTGGGTCAGCGCCCGCGCCAGCACCTCGTCGACGTGGCTGACGGGCACGATCTCCAGCCCTTCCTTCACGTTGGCGGGGATCTCGGCGAGGTCCTTGCGGTTCTCCTCCGGGATCAGCACGGTCTTGATCCCCCCGCGCAGCGCGGCGAGCAGCTTCTCCTTCAAGCCGCCGATCGCCAGCACCCGTCCGCGCAGCGTGACCTCCCCGGTCATCGCCACGTCCGAGCGGACCGGGATGCCGGTCAGCGTCGAGACGATCGACGTGACCATGCCCACGCCCGCGCTCGGCCCGTCCTTGGGCACGGCGCCTTCGGGCAGGTGGATGTGGATGTCTTTGCGGCCGTAGATTGACGGCTTGATCCCATAGGCCGGGCTGCGCGCCTTGACGAAGCTGAAGGCCGCCTGGACGGACTCGCTCATCACCTCGCCCAGCTTGCCGGTGGTCTTGACCCCGCCCTTGCCGGGCACGGTAACGCTCTCGATCGTCAGCAGCTCGCCGCCGACCTCGGTCCAGGCGAGACCCGTAACCGCACCGACCTGGTTCTCCTCGTCGGAGACGCCGTGCTTGAACTTGCGCACACCCGCATAGTCGCCGAGGTTCTCCGGCGTGATCGTGACGCTGGTCTCCTTGCCTTCGAGGATCTTGCGCAGCGACTTGCGCGCCAGCCGCGCGATCTCGCGCTCCAGCGTGCGGACGCCCGCCTCGCGGGTGTAGTAGCGGATCAGGTCGCGCAGGCCTTCCTCGGTCAGGGTGAACTCACCCTTCTTGAGCCCATGCGCCTCGATCTGCTTGGCGATCAGGTGCCGCTCGGCGATCTCGACCTTCT
>CALLNA010000132.1 GCA_938005655.1 uncultured Novosphingobium sp. | reverse complement strand
AAGCCCGCCGGTCGTGGAGCCGGCAGCGCCCGTGCCTCCGCCCGCCCCCGAGCCCCGGTCGGGGCCGGAAACGGAATCGCACCCCCGATCCGAGCCTGAACCCGCGCCTGTGCCTGAGCTGCGCGAGGCCCGCCGCGTGCTCGCCTCCCCTGCGGTGCGCGCCCGGGCCAGGGACCTCGGTATCGACCTCGCCCAGGTGAAATCGGACGGCGAGCACATCCGCCACGCCGATCTCGACGCCTTCCTCCGCTATGGCGCGGCGCAGGGCTACCACGCGCCCCATGCCTCGCGTGCCTGGGCGGACGAGACGGTCAAGGTCATCGGCCTGCGCCGCCGCATCGCCGAGAACATGGCCGCGGCCAAGCGCCACATCCCGCACTTCACCTATGTCGACGAACTGGACGTAACCAAGCTGGAGGAGGCGCGCGCCGACCTCAACGCCCAGCGCGGCGACCGGCCGAAGCTCACCGTCCTGCCGCTGCTGATCGTCGCGATCTGCCGGGCCTTGCCGCGCTTTCCCATGCTCAACGCGCGCTACGACGATGAGGCTGGCGTGGTCGAGCGCAGCGGCCGGGTCCATCTCGGCATCGCGACCCAGACCGAGGCTGGGCTGATGGTCCCGGTGCTGCGCGATGCGCAGGACAGGAACGTCTGGCAGCTCGCCGCCGAGATCGCCCGGCTGGCTGAGGCGGCGCGGACCGGCAAGGCAAGCTCAGCGGAACTCAGCGGCTCGACGATCACACTGACCTCGCTGGGGCCGCTGGGCGGTATCGTGACGACGCCGGTGATCAACCGGCCCGAGGTGGCGATCATCGGCCCCAACCGGATCGTCGAGCGCCCGGTCTTCGCCAAGAACGCCCTCGGCCAGGACGAGCTGTGCCGGGCCAAGCTGATGAACCTGTCGATCTCCTGCGACCACCGCGTGGTCGACGGGTGGGACGCGGCGCGCTTCGTCCAGGCGGTGAAGGCCCTGGTCGAGACGCCGGTGCTGCTGTTCGCGGCGGATTGAGGTCAGAACTTGATCCGGCCCCGAAGCATCACTCGGTTGCTGATGTTGCCATCGGGCATGCCCTGGCTTTCCAATTCCGCGCCGATCGAGGTTCGCTCGTTGAGCTGGGTGCGCGCGCGGGGGAGCGTATCGTCCTTGCCGAACCTGTCGGGCAGGGGCCTCAGCCGGAACGTCTCCGGATCTTCAGCGCAGACCACGATCTCGCCGGCCTCGTGCTTGGGGCAGCGCGGCGTCTTGGGGACGAAGACCGGAAGCTCGACCCGCGAGCCCGCGTCTTCCGCCGGCGCGGCGATGGCGACTGGCGGCGCATCGTAGTCCAAACGCCCCTCCCGTTCATGCCGGTCGGGGCCCGTGGTGGAGAGGGATTGCGGCCTTAGTGGGGCGTCAGGATCGGGCTTGCAGCCCCGCCGCGGCGATCCCCGCCAGGGCTGCGGTCTCGTCGTTGTCCGAGGTGTCGCCGGTCACGCCGACCGCGCCGATCACCGCTCCCGCCTCGTCGACCACGATCACCCCACCCGCTGCGGGGATGATCCCGCCCTGGCTGATCCCCGACAGCGAGCCGACGAAGGTCGGCCGGTCCGCCGCCATCTCGGCGATCTTGCGCGAGGAGACACCCAGCGCCAGCGCGCCCGAGGCCTTGCCCGCGGCGATGCCCGGGCGCAGGTTCGAGGAGCCGTCCTCGCGCAGCAGGGCCAGGGCATGGCCGCCCGGATCGAGCACCACCACGGTCAGCGGCTTGAGGCCCAGCTCGCGGCCCTTGCGCAGGGTTTCGGTGGTGATCGTCTGCGCCTGGGCGAGGGTAAGCGAAGCCATGAATCGTGGTCCTTGACAGCGAGGAGGGAAAATTCCAGTTACGGAACCCAGTTTCGATATCGGTATAGCGATAGGTCGGGCGGGTCAATCCGCTCCGGCGGCGCGCCATCAGAGGATCGGCCCATGGGCAAGCACATTCACCTGATCTCCTTCCAGATCAACTCGCCGATGAACCACACGGTGAATTCCTGGTCGCATCCCAGCGACAACCGGCTGGCGGCGATGGGCGACCTCAAGCTGTGGATCGACATGGCCCGGACGCTGGAGCGCGGTCTGTTCGACGCGCTGTTCTTCGCCGACACGCCGGGCGTCTTCGACCGCTACCAGGACCGGATGGACGAGGCGATCCGCTATGGCGTCTGCTGGCCGACGATGGACCCCGTGACCCTGCTCGGCGCGGTCGCCGGGGCGACGGAGCGGCTGGGCCTGGCCGCCACGGTCTCGACCGGGCCGCACCATCCCTATTCGGTGGTCCGCCAGCTCTCGACGCTCGACTACATGAGCGGCGGGCGGGTCGGCTGGAACATCGTCACCGGCCACCTGCGCGGCGAGCACCGCGCCTACGGCCTGACCGAGCTGCCCCATGACGAGCGCTACGACCGCGCCGAGGAGTACATGGAGATTTGCTACGCGCTGTGGAACAGCGTGGGCGAGGGCGCGATCCTGGCCGACAAGGCGAGCGGGGTCTTCGCCGATCCCGCCAAGGTCGCCCGCATCCGGCACCAGGGGCAATACTTCAACTGCGACACCGTCGCCCCGGCACTGCCTTCGCCGCAGGGCCGGCCGGTGCTGTTCCAGGCGGGCTCCTCGGGCCGAGGCCAGCTCTTCGCGATGAAGCACGCAGACGTGGTCTTCGCGATTCAGCCGAACCTGCCCGGCATGAAGAAGTTCATGGACGATTTCCGCGCTACGGCCGCCAGCCTCGGCCGCACCCCGGCGCCAGGCGTCACCTTCGGCGTGCAGCCGATCGTCGGCGGGACCGAGGAGGAGGCCCGGAAGAAGCTCGATAGCCTGATCGAGACGATGCATTTCGACGGCGCGCTCGCCCGCCTGTCGGGCACGATGGGCGTGGATTTCAGCGGCATGGACCTCGACCAGCCGCTGGTCGAGATGCAGACGCAGGGCTCGCAGGGGCTGATGAAGGCCTTCTCCAACATCGTCGACGACAAGCCGCTGACCCTGCGCGACGTGGCGATCCGCTGGGGCCTCTCGGTCGGGATGCCGCAGATCGTCGGTTCGCCCGAGCAGGTCGCCGACCAGCTCGAGACCATCTGGCGCGAGACCGGCTGCCACGGCTACAATGTCACCCCGCACATCATGCCGAGCTCGATCGAGGATATCGTCGACCAGGTCGTGCCGATCCTCCAGAAGCGCGGGGTCTATCCGACCGAATATCCCGGCAAGACCCTGCGCGAGAACTCCGAGCTGGCCTGATCCCGATGCCCGAGACCGTCTATATCCTCGACCCGATCCATCCCGCGGGCGCCGAGCGGATCGCCGCCGCGCACGATGTCATCACGCCTCAGCAGGGCGCATCCGATCCGCGCATCCCGGATACGACCTTCATCGTCATCCGCACGACCGAGTTGCCCGAGGCGCTGATCGCGCGGATGCCCAGGCTCAAGGCGATCGTGAAGCACGGCGCGGGTGTGGACAACATCCCGATTCCCTTCGCGACCGGCCGGGGCGTGATGGTCGCCAATACGCCGGGCGGCAACAATTCGACCGCCGTGGCCGAGGGCGCGGTGACGCTGATGCTCGCCGTCCTGCGCCGGGTGCGCGAGATGGACGCCGTGGTGCGCGAGGACCGCTGGGACGAGCGTTGGAAGACCCGCCTCTCCGACCTGACCGGCGCGAAGGTCGGCCTGATCGGCTTCGGCCGCATCGCCCGCTGCACGGCACGAATCTGCGGCGCGGGCTTCGGGGCCGAGATCGCCGCCTACGACCCGATGCTTTCGGACGAGGACATCCGCGCCGCCGGGGCGACGCCGATGAAGCTTGAAGAGCTGCTCGGCTGGGCCGACGCGATCTCGATCCACGTGCCGCTGACCGAGAGCACCCGCAATCTGATCGGCGCGCGCGAGCTGGGCCTGATGCATTCCGGCGCAGTGATCGTGAACACCTCGCGCGGCGGGATCATCGACGAGCCCGCCCTGGCCGAGGCGCTGCGGGCGGAGCGCATCGGCGGCGCTGGCATCGACGTCTTCGAGCATGAGCCGCCGCCCGCCGACCATCCGTTGTTCGCCCTGCCCAACGCGGTGCTGAGCCCCCATGTCGCCGGCGTGACCGAGGCCAGCATGAAGGGCATGGCGCTTGCCTGCGCCGAGGTCATCGATACGGTGCTCGCCGGAGAGCGGCCCGCCACGCTCCTGAATCCCGAGGTTCTGCCATGAGACCCGTCAAGTCCGTCATCTACAACCAGATTCCCCGCCCCGATCCGGCCCTGCTGGCGCGCGCGGCGCAGTTCGGCGTGGCCGACCTCCACGGCGGGCTGGGCCTCGTCACCGGGCGGATGTGCCTGATGAGCCCGAACATGCGCCCGATCGCGCCGGGCCAGCGGCTCTGCGGGCCGGCGATCACCGCCTGGAACTTTCCCGGCGACAACCTCGCGATCCACGCCGCGCTCCACACCGCCCAGGCCGGTGACGTGCTGGTCTTCACCAACGGCGGCGGGCACCAGGGCGCGCTGTGGGGCGATGTCGCCTGCGGCTTCGCCAAGCAGAAGGGCGTGGCCGGTGCGGTGGTCCACGGCGCCTGCCGCGATACCGACGCGATCCGTGCGCTCGGCTTCCCGGTCTGGGCGACACACATCTCGGTCGAGCAGCCCGAGAAGCGCGGCCCGGCCGCGGTCAACGTGCCGATCGTGGCCGACAACGTCCTGGTGGAGCCGGGCGACATCGTTGCCGCCGATGCCGACGGCGTGGTCGTGATCCCGCGCGCCCTCCTGGCGCAGACGGTCGACGCCGCCGAGGCGCGCGCCGCCAACGAGGTCAGGATCCGTGCCCGCATCGCCGCGGGCGAGCTGCCGCTCGACATCCTCGGCATCCGCAACACCCTGGAGGCGCTCGGCATCGAGCAGGTCGACGGCACCTGGGAGGACGGCGAGGCCCGATGAAGCCCGCCTGGAACATCGAGGACCTGCGGCTCGCTGCCAAGCGACGCCTGCCGCGCGCGATCTTCGAATTCATCGAGCGGGGGAGCGAGAACGAATATCTCGCTAGCCTCAACCAAACGGCGCTCGACGCGATCCGCATGATGCCGCGCACCCTGCGCGACGTGACCGCGCGCAGCGCGGCGGTCGAGCTGTTCGGTCGCAAGCTGCCGATGCCGCTGATCGTCGGGCCGACCGGCACCGCGGACCTGCTGTGTCATGGCGGGGAAAGCTGCATCGCGGCGGCGGCGGCGGAGGCGGGCATTCCCTTCACCCTCGCCACCAGCTCCACCACTTCGATGGACCGGATCGCCGAGATCACGCGGGCGACCGGCTTCTGGATGCAGATGTACCTGTGGGAGCGGCGCGACCTCTCCTGGCAGATGGTCGATCGCGCGGCGGGCCTCGGCGCTGAGGCGCTGATCCTCACCGTCGACACGCCCGTCTGGCCCAACCGCGAGTTCAACAAGCGCAACGGCATGGCCAACCCGATCCGCCCCAACCCGACCCTGGCGCTCGACTTCGCGCTCCATCCGGCCTGGTTCGTGCGGGTCATGGGCCGCTACCTGTT
>CALLNA010000131.1 GCA_938005655.1 uncultured Novosphingobium sp. | reverse complement strand
CGCCGCCCTGGTCTCGCTCGGCTGCAAGTGGCTGTTCCGGCGCTGGCCGTGGGAACTCCTGGCCCTGTCCGCTCGTTCGGGGACGGTCCGTTCTGACGCGATCAGGCAGGCGCAGACCTTGCTCGGCGTGCCGCGCGCGCCGACCCGGGATCAGGTGATCGAGGCGCATCGGCGGCTGGTGGCCCAGGTCCACCCCGACCGGGGCGGTTCGGCCGAGTTGGTGCACGAGGCCAATGCCGCGCGCGACCTGCTGCTCGATCAGATCGGCCCGCGACTTTCGGAGAAACCATGACCCATCAGTTCCATTCCACCGTCCTGCGCGAATACGACATCCGCGGGATCATCGGCGAGACGCTCGGCCCCGACGACGCGCGGGCGATCGGCCGCGGCTTCGCTACCCTGTTGCGCCAGGCGATTGGCGACGGTGGCGGCGAGAACGGCGGCGCGCCGGTCAAGGTCGCGGTCGGCTACGACGGGCGGATCAGCTCGCCGCTGCTGGAGCACGCGCTGGTCGAGGGCTTGAACGCGAGCGGGGTCGATGCCGTGCGGATCGGCCTGGGGCCGACGCCGATGCTCTACTATGCCGAGGCCTCGGCCGACGACGTCCAGGGCGGCATCCAGATCACCGGCAGCCACAACCCCGCCAATTACAACGGCTTCAAGATGGTGTTCCAGGGCCGCCCGTTCTTCGGCGCCGACATCCAGGAGCTCGGCCGGCTGGCGCGTGAGGGCGCCTGGGCCGACGGCAACGGCACCAGCGAGCGCCGCGACGTCCAGGAAGCCTATGTGACCCGCCTGCTCACCGGGCTCGACGGGATCGACCCTGCGGCCCTCGCAAAGCTGCGGATCGGCTGGGATTCGGGCAACGGCGCCGCCGGCCCCGTGCTGGAGGACCTCACCGCCCGCCTGCCGGGCGAGCACTTCCTGCTGTTCACCGAGGTCGACGGCAACTTCCCCAACCATCACCCTGACCCGACCGAGGAGAAGAACCTTGCCGACCTGCGCACGCTGGTCGCGGAGAAGGGCCTCGATTTCGGCATCGCCTTCGACGGCGACGGCGACCGGATCGGCGCGATCGACGGCGAGGGGCGGATCGTCTGGGGCGACCAGTTGCTGATGATCTATGCCGAGGACCTGCTGCGGCAGGAGCCGGGCGCGACGATCATCGCCGACGTTAAGGCCTCGCGCGCGCTGTTCGAGCGCGTCGCCGAGCTGGGCGGCAAGCCGCTGATGTGGAAGACCGGGCACAGCCTGATCAAGTCCAAGATGAAGGAGACCGGCGCGCCGCTGGCCGGCGAGATGAGCGGCCACGTCTTCTTCGCCCACCAGTACTACGGCTACGACGACGCGCTCTATGCGGCGATCCGGCTGATCGCCGCCTCGGCGCGGCTGGGCAGGTCCGTGACCGAGCTGCGCGGGGCGATGAAGCCGATGGTCAACACCCCGGAGCTGCGTTTCCAGGTCGACGAGAGCCGCAAGTTCGCGGTGATCGACGAGGTCAAGGAGCGTCTGGCCAAGGCCGGGGCCGAGGTCGACGCCACCGACGGCGTCCGCGTCAACACCCCCGACGGCTGGTGGCTGCTGCGCGCCTCGAACACCCAGGACGTCCTCGTCGCCCGCGCCGAGAGCGGCGACGAGGCGGGACTGGACCGGCTGATGGCGCAGATCGACGAGCAGCTTGCCGAATCCGGCCTGAAGCGCGGGCCGCAAGCGGGGCATTGAGCGAAAGCCCCTCTCTTGGAAGGGGAGGGGCTGGGATCGTCCACCATCCCCGTTCGTCACCCCGGACTTGATCCGGGGTCCCGCTTTCCCTTTCCGGTGTCGCGCATGAAGCAGCGGGGTCCCGGATCAAGTCCGGGGCGACGAGGTTTGTGATGGCGGCTGAGGGGCCCTTCCTTGCGGAAGAGCCCCTCGGGTCGGTCCGGCCCCGATCAGGTCGGGGACGTGTTGGCCTTGGTCGCGACTCCGCTGGCGCCTGCTGCGGTCCACGGCTCGATCCGCAGGTTGTTCTGCACGTGCTTCACGCCGGAAATGTCGTCGACGATGTTCTCGGCGCGGCGCTTGGCGTCGCGGCTGGTGACGGTGCCGTTCAGCGTAACCTCGCCCTTCTGGACGGCGACCGTGACCTTGCTGGCGTCGACGCGCCAGTCGTCGGTCAGGCGGTCGTTGGCGTCCTCGCGGATGCGCTCGTCGGAGCGGGTGTAGTCGGCCGGACCGCGGCCGCGGTGGTCGGCCTCGCGGCGGCGGGCGGCGTCCTCGTCGCCGAACCACGAGGCGACCTCGTCGCCCGCGCGCTGGAGGAAGCCGCGCTCATGCCGGCGGCCGGCGTAGCCGTGCTCGCGGTAGTCCTCGCCGAAGCCCTCGCTGCCGCCCGCGCCGCCGCCGTAGGTGCCGGTGCCGCCGCCATAGCTCGCCCCGAATGCGCCCGGCGCGCCATAGGACGAGGGGACTTCCCAACCCTGCTGCTGCCCGGTGTAGTAGGGCTGCGGCGGCGCGCTCTCGCCCGGCTGGTTCAGGCCGTAGCCGTAGTCCGAGCTGG
>CALLNA010000130.1 GCA_938005655.1 uncultured Novosphingobium sp. | reverse complement strand
GACGGCGTGCTGATCGGCGGCTCGGTCGGCCTGCGCAGCCACTACACGACCTGGGAAGGAAACGTCGTCGCGGGCAAGGACTGGGGCTCGGGCGGCGCCTATATCGGTTATTCCTATTCGTCGAACGACCTGCTGCTCAACCGCGAGGTCGACTATTACAACCCGCTCGACTTTGCGACCGGGCTGCGGCGCGACCTGTCGTGCGCCAATCCCAACGTCCAGATCACCACCACCCCCAATCGCTACTATCCGGTGACGGGCGGCACCGTCGGCAGCAACTATTTCGTCACGACCGCTTCCGCTGCGAGCCAGGCGGTTACGCCCAACGTCTGCACGCTCGGCCTCGACGCGAGCCTGGCTTCGGCGAACAAGCGGCATCATGTCCTGGCGCGCTTCACCCAGGATCTCAGCGATTCCGTGACGGTGGGCCTGCGCGCCCGCTACATCAACGAGGTGCAGTACGGCCTGACCGCGCCGTCGACCTTCAGCGCGACGGTCAACAACACCAATCCGTTCTGGCAGGCGCTTGCCGACGCGCCGGGGACCGTCAACGACAGCGGCCTGACCAGCTACACGATCCGCGGCAGCCTCGGCGCGTTGCAGCCCGAGGACAAGCGTCGGTTCCAGAACAATGCCGAGCAATACGGCATCATGGCGGACCTGTCCTGGACCTTCGGCAAATGGCGGTTGCTCGCTGTTGCCAACTTCGACTGGAGCAATTCGTCCTATGCCAACACCGCGATCAATACCGCGGTCCTCACGGCCGGCTCCAACGCGGCCGGATCGGCCTGCTCCGCGTCTCCGAGCGCGGCCAATTGCTTCAACTTCTACAATATCGCGGCGTCCAACCCGACCCTGATCTCCAACCTGCTCAACTACTACAACATCGGCGAGGGCTCGGACCAGATCATCAACTTCCGCGCCGTGATGGACGGACCGATTTTCGAGCTGCCCGGCGGCGAGGTGAAAGTCGCGATCGGCGCCGAGTACCTGCGCGACAAGTTCCGCAAGGGCATCTACACCGGCACCACGCCAAGCGCGTTGACCCAGGCCGAGGTCGTGCAGACCGACAAGGCGGTATTCGGCGAGATCAACGTGCCCCTGTTCAGCGAGAGCAACGCGATCCCGCTATTCCATGCCCTGAGCCTCAACGCCCAGGGGCGGTACGATCACTATTCCGACTTCGGCGGCACCTTCAACCCGCGCTTCGGCGCGAGCTGGTCGCCGACGCGCTGGATGACTTTCCGGGGCAACTGGGGCAAGACCTTCCGCGCGCCGACCACGGTCGACCTGCTGGGCACCACCAGGGCGAACACCCGCATAGGGTCGAACCCGGCCAACGTCTTCGGCGGCTTCCTGCTCCAGCCGGGCGATGCCGCCCTGGTGCCGGCCACGGCCCTTGCGTTCAGCCTCCAGGGCACCCAGCCGGATATCGGCCCGCAGCGCGGCACCAACTGGTCGGTCGGCATGGACCTGACTCCCATGGAGGGGTTCAAGGCCAGCATCACCTACTACAAGATCTTCTTCCAGGACCTGCTGGCCTCACCGGCCAACGGTACGCCGATCTTTCCCAACCTCGCGCATATCGCGACGATCTGTGGCGGCGGCGCGGGGCCTTACACCTGCTCGCAGGCCCAGATCGACGCCTTCGTCGCGCAGGCAGGCGTCAGCACGCTTCCCAGCTACAACCCGACCGACGTCTATGGCCTTTACGACACGCGCGTCGATAACCTGGGCAATGCGCGGGTCAGCGGGCTCGACTGGTCGATCCAGTACACCCATCCGATGAGCTGGGGCAGCATCTACGGAAGCCTTTCGGGCGCCATGCTGCTGACCAGCGAGTCCCAGGCGCTGCCGGGCCAGCCCTACATCAGCAATCTCACGCCCAGCAACACCTCGGGCAACCAGTCGTTCGGCCTTTCGACCCATCGCATCAGCGGGCGGGTCGGCGTCAACTACCAGAACTTCCGCGGCCAGCTGACCTGGAACCACAACTCCGGCTACGACATCATCCCCGGCCCCACCATATTGCAGGACCATGTGGGCGCGTTCGACGTCTTCAACCTGTTCCTCTCCTACGACTTCAAGGGCGAAGGCCTCACCAGCGGGCTCAAGCTGAGCCTCAACGTGGACAACCTGCTCAACACCAGCCCGCCGGAATACCTCGTCACCAATGCGGGCGACGGATATATCAATGGCTCAACCTTGGGCCGCGTGTTCAAGCTCGGGTTCGAGAAGAAGTTCTGATCCGTGGGACGGTGCCGATGCCTGTTGCCGCGAAGCCAGGCGTCGGGATCGCCCGTTCATCGCACCGAGGACATCGCGTCGCCCGATGCGTCGCGACCGGCTTGGCTGGGGTTTTGGCTTGGGAGAGAGACTATCATGACATCGCTTGGTCTGATGAATGCGGCTTCATTTGCCCGCTCGGCCGTATTGCGCCGGTCGATGCGCCTGACCGCGGGAGCCTGTGCGCTCACGCTTGGCGGCTTGCTTGCCACGTCACCTGCGGCGGCGGCCACCTGCAAGTTCGCCCCTACCC
>CALLNA010000129.1 GCA_938005655.1 uncultured Novosphingobium sp. | reverse complement strand
CCGCCGCATCGTCTCCCGCCTCGGGCGCATGGAGCCGCACGAAGGGCGTGATCAGCGTGGCGGCGAGGGCCAGGCCGGCGAAGATGTAGAAGGCGCCGCTGTAGCTGCCGGTCACGTCGTAGATCTTGCCGAACAGCGGCGGGGTCGACAGCAGCAGGAACAGCAGCGCCATGCTCAGCAGGCCGACCGCGCGGCCGACCGCGCCGGTGCCGAAGACCCGCGCGCCGAGCATCGATTCGAGTGGGACCATCAGCCCGCCGAACAGCCCGATCATCCCGACGCCGGCCGCGACGAACCAGTAGCCGAGCTGCGCCTGGGTCAGCATCAGCATCCCGGTGGCGAAGCCGAGCAGGCTCGTCGCGGCGAGGTAGCGTAGGTTCATCCGGTCGCCGATCGCCGCGAAGCCGAGCTTGGAGACGAAGCCGCAGCCGGCATAGGTCGAGATCAGGAAGGCCGCGGCGGTGGGCGTGAAGCCCTGGCCCTTGCCGAGCAGGGCAAGGTTCGTGACCATGCCCTTCATCCCTGAGGTCACGACCCCGACCATCATGAAGATCAGCCAGAAGGCGGGGTCGCTGAGGATCTTCCAGACCGAGAAAGGCGGAGCCTTGCGCGCGGCGGCCTCGGGATCGCGCGCCGCGCCGTCGGGGTGGAGGCCGCGGTCGGCCGGGCGGTTGACCACCAGCGCGGCGGCGAGCAGCGTCGCGGCGAGGATGACCAGCGAGAAATAGCGCAGCGCCTCGCGCCACGGGAAGGCGTCGAGGAACGCCTGGATCACCGGCGGGAAGACGATCCCGCCCATCGCCACGCCGGAGATCGCGATGCCCAGCGCCGTGCCGCGCCGGTTGACGAACCAGCGCGAGAGCAGGACCGTGACCGCGACCGGCCCGATCAGCACGTTGGCCGGGGCGATCAGCACGGCATAGACGATCAGCACCTGGGAGAAGCTCTGGACCAGCGACAGCGTCGCGAAGCCCGCGCCGAGCAGCCCCGCGCCGAGCATCACCAGGTTGCGCAGCGAGGTCTTGTCCATCAGCGTGCCGAGGAACGGCGCGAGCAGGGCCGAGACGCCCGAGACGACCGTCATCGCCAGCAGCAGCACGCCCCGGCTGGGCTTGAACTCGGCGGAGAGCGGCACGGCGACGACGCTGTAGGCCGTGGTGATCGCCGCGACGCAGGCCAGCAGGACAAAGCCGCTCGCGACCTGCCGCCAGCCGATGGCGAAGCTGCCTGATGTCACGTCCTTCTCCCGTCCGTCCTTATGATCGAGGGGTTATGCCGATCTCCCCGGCCAGGGGAAGCGGGTTTCGCGCAGGAGTGCGGCGGGCTGCGGTCGCCGCCCGTCTCCATCGCTTGACCGAAGCCCCGGCGGCGGATCAGCGCAGCAGGACCGGCAGGCCCGAGATGCCGCGCTGCTCCAGCCCGCCGGGCAGGAACGGCGGCGGCGCGGGGGGGTCGAGCCGCATGTCCGGAAAGGCGTCCATCAGCGCGCCTATGCCCACGGAAATCTCCACCCGCGCGACGTTCATGCCGAGGCAGCGGTGGGTGCCGAGCCCGAAGGCGAGGTTGGTCAGGGGCGGACGGTGGATGTCGTAAGCGTCCGGCCGGTCCCATCGCGTGGGATCGCGGTTGGCGGCGCCGAGCCCCAGCTCCAGCACCTCGCCCGCCTTCATCGGCACGCCGTGGAACTCGGTGTCCTCCTCGATCATCCGGTAGAACAGCGGCGCGGTAGGGTTCCAGCGCAGGCTCTCCTCGATCGCCTGGTCCATCAGCGCGCGGTTCGCCCGGCCCTCCTCGTACTGGTCGCGGTGGCCGAGCAGGGCCCAGAGCGCGATGCCCATCTGCCCCCACGAGGTGCCGCCGCCGGCGACCATGACGAGCCGCGCCGTATGCATGATCTCGCGGTCGGTCAGCGGCCGCACCGCCTCGTCCTTGAGCCGGAGCCGCGCGGCGAGGAGGAAGCTGATGAGGTCGTCGCCCGGCTCGGCCCGGCGCGCGGCGATCAGGTCGAGCAGCATCCGCTGCACCGTCGCCGCGGCCGCGCGCATCTCCTCGACCGGGCGGTTGGCGATGCCGCCGCTCTTCACGAAGGCGTCGCGGAACACCAGGGCGTCGTCGCCCTCCAGACCGATCGCCGTGGTGATCGTATAGACCGGGATGCGCGCGCAGAAGTCGAGGTTCAGCTCGGCGCGGTCCCAGCCGCGCATCCGCTCGACCAGGCGGCCGACGATGTCGTCGACCTTGCGGCTGCGCCACCAGCCGAGCGCCTCGGGCATGATGAACTTGGGCTGGATCGTCCGGCGGTAGGCGCGGTGCATCGAACCGTCCATCTCGAGGATGCCCATCGCCAGCTCGCCCAGCTCGTTGGGGTGATGGACGATCCGCGAGGAGAACAGCTTGGGCTGGCGGAACGCCGCCTCGCAGGCCTCGTAGCTGAGCACGGAATAGTGCTGCCGTCCCGCCGAGAGGACGTGCCGGTCGTGCCCGGGCAGGCCGAGCAGTTCGCGCAGCTTGCCCCGGTGGACCGGCGCCCGGGCCTGGAGCGCGGCGATCTCCCCGCTCATGTCCCGCTCGACCAGGTTGCCCATCGCCTCCGCCTCGCGGCGGACGTCGTAGAGCTCCCGGTAGAGCGGATCGTCCGCGAGGAGGACGTCGTTTGCCGCGGCGGTCGCCATCAGGAGATCCGCAGGAACTTCTTGGCGTTGTTGCAGATGATGTCGCGCACGTCCGCGTCCGGCACCCCGGCGAAGTCGCGCCGGATCACGGCATGGCTGTTGGGGAAGGTCGTCTCCGAATGCGGGTAGTCCGACGACCACATGATGTTCCGGCCGCCCGGCAGGTCGCGGGCGAGGATGCCGGTGCGGTCCTGGATGAACGAGCCCCAGACGTTGCTGTCCATGTAGGAGCTGGGCAGGCGGTCGATCGGGCTGTCCATCCAGTAGCGCTGCTTCTCCCAGGTGCGGTCGCAATATTCGGCGTACCAGGCGAACCAGCCCACGCCCGATTCCATCGAGCCGATGCGCAGGTCGGGGAAGCGGTCGAAGATGCCGTTGAAGACGAAGATGCCGATCGGCTCGGCCATGGCGAGCTTCGACATCGGCATGTCGGGCAGGAAGTGCTGCTTCTCCCCGAAGCGCGGCACCCGCCCGCCGAGGTGGAAGGTGATGACCATGCCGTGGTCGCACAGCACCTTCCACAGCCGGTCGAACTCGGGCTGGTAGTATTGCAACGCGCCCTTGGGATCGCCGGTCTGGGCCGAGACCTGGCCCGACTTCAGGTTCTTGATCTCGGACGAGGTCTTCCACGCTTCGGCGTTCTGGGGGAAGGCCGGAAGCTGGAGCATCCTGAAGCCCATCCCGGCCAGGCGGCGGACGTGCTCGATCGTCTCGTCGATGTCGCGCATCGGCGCGTGGCCGACCGGGAACAGGCGGTGCGGGGCGTGGCTCGCCCAGTCCATCACCCAGCGGCTGTAGGCCTCGAAGCTGGCGATGTAGAGGTCGTTGTCGAAGGAGCCGAGCGGCCCGCCGAAGCAGATCGCCTGGTCGATCCCGTCGAGGTCCATGTCGGCGAGGCGCTTGGCCGGATCGTAGGTGTTGCGCTGCTCGGACAGGCGGCCCTTCATCTTGAAGTCCTTGCCCGCGCGGCCCGCCTGGTTGTTGATCATCATCACCGGGCGGCGGTTGCCCTCGAAGCAGATGTAGTCGCAGTCCTCGCCGTGCTCGATCACCGGCGCCTTGTCGCGCTGGGAGGCGGGCAGGTAGTCCTTCCACATGTCGTGCGGCGGATCGATGTGCGCGTCCGCGTCGAAGATCGGCCCCAGGTTCCAGTCGCTCTTGGTGGCGCTGCCGAATACGGGATCAGCTTCGCTCATCTCCCAGACTCCTCTTGCGGGATATGGTTCGAAATCGTGAATTGAATATCGCAGTTATGAACGATTGTGTCAAGCCGAAGGCCCGCCCGCCGCGCCTTCTCAGAAGACCACGCCCTGGACCTTGAGGTCGATGATCGCCTCCTCGTCATAGCCCAGGCTCGCCAGGATCGCCTCGCTGCTGTCGCCCAGCTCGGGCGAGCGGCGGGCGGGCATCGCCTGCCCGTCGAACATCATCGGCACGGCGACCAGGGGGATGGTCGTGCCGTCGCCGTAGTCGACCGTCTGGAGCAGGTGGTTGGCCCGGGCCTGGACGTCGTCCTGGATCTCGCCGACGTCCTGGACGACGTCCCACTGGCCGTCCTGCCGGGCGAGGATCGCGCGCCATTCGGCGAGCGGCTTGCTCGCGAACAGGGCCGCGACCTCGTCGAAGCAGGCCCGGGCGTTGTCGCGCCGCGCCGCCGCGTCGGCGAAGCGCGGATCGGCGGCGAGGTCGGGCCGCCCGGCCACTTCGCAGAACCGGGGCCAATACTTGTCCGCCTGCAGCATGCACAGCGCGACGAAGCGGTCGTCGGCGGTGCGGTAGGTATAGGACAGCACGTTGTAGGGCACCCGGTCCTTCGGACGGGGGAAGCGCTGGACGCCGTCCATCGTCGCCTGGGCGATGAACCGCTGCATCGACCACATCGCCGTGCCGAGCAGCGAGACGTCGACCACCGAGGCCTCGCCGTGCAGGGCCCGCCGGGTCAGGGCCGCGCAGATCGCGCCGGCCAGCATCGACCCGCTCAGCGTGTCGCCGAAGGCGGGGCCGGGCGGGCCGACCGGCGCCGCGTCCCCGTCCGACGTGACCGAGGAGGAGATGCCGCCGCGCGCCCAGAAGGTGATCGCGTCGTAGCCGCCCTTGGCGCTGTCCGGCCCGTGGGGGCCGGTCGCGCTGCCGCTGGCGTAGATGATGTCCGGAAAGCGCGCGCGGATCGTCTCGGCGTCGATGCCCATGGCCCGGCGTGCGGGGGGCAGGAGGTTGGTGAGGAAGACGTCGGCGTCCTCCGCCAGCTTCATCAGCACCGCGCGGCCCGCTTCCTGCTTGAGGTCGAGCGTGATCGAGCGCTTGCCGCGGTTGTACGATTCCCACGAGAGGTCGACGCGCTTCCTGCCGCCGAGCTCGCCGATGTCGAGGCCGCGCAGGGGGTCGCCGCTCGGCGGCTCGACCTTGATGACCTCCGCGCCGAGATCGGACAGGATGCCGCCGCAGGCCGGGACGAAGGCCCACATCGCGACTTCCACCACCTTGATGCCTTCCAGCGGCCTCGCCATCCTGCTCTCCCGGCCCTCGCGCCCGTTTGCCGGCGCGGTTCATCGGGGTCCGATACACTGCCGGGCGTGCTGGACGTCAAGCATGAAATTCGATATTGCGACCAAATTACCGAAATAGTGAATTTATCGAGGGAGGATCACGCATGGCAGGAGCGATCGCGATGGAGGCGCTGCGGGTGCCGGCGAAGCTGGACGGCGTGCTCGATCCGGCCTGGCTGGGCGAGGCCCTGGCCGGCGTGTCGGGCGGCCGCGCGGTGACGGCGGTCGAGGTCCAGGAGGTGATCCGCACCGTCGCCACCAAGGTCCGCTTCGCCGTCGCCTTCGACGGCCTGGCCGAGCCGCAGGGCTTCTGCATCAAGGGCCTGCTCGACGTCGACGAGCTGACCGCGCGCGGCGGGGCGACGATGATCCGCGAAGCCGACTTCTACACCCGGGTCGGGCCGCAGGTGGCAGTGCGCACCCCAACCTGTGTAGCCGCGATCACCGACCGCGCGGCCATGCAGGGCCTGGTCGTGATGCGCGACCTGATCGCCGAGAGCGCGCGGTTCTGCTCGGCGCTGGAGCCCTTCACCGCCGACCAGGCTGCGGCCAGCCTGGATCAGCTCGCCGCGCTCCATGCCGGGCGCGGGCTGCTCGCCACGATGGACTGGATCACCCCGCGCGTCGCCGACCTTGCCCGGATGCAGTATGTCCCGGTCGAGACGCTGCAAGGGCTGCTCGACGGCAAGCGCGGCGAGGGGCTGTCCCCGGCGGTCCGGAACGCCGAGCGTCTCGGCGCAGGGATGCGCGCCCTGGCCGAGCGTGACGCCGCGCGGCCGCAGTTCCTGGTCCATGGCGATGCCCATGCCGGCAACATCTTCCGCGACGCCGCGGGCGCGACCGGCCTGATCGACTGGCAGCTCCTCCAGCGCGGCGGCTGGGCGCTCGACGTTGCCTACCACGTCTGCGCCGTCCTCCCGGTCGACGTGGCCGAGCGCGAGGAGCGGGCCCTGCTCGACCATTACCTCGCCGCCATGCGCGGCCTCGGCTGCGACCTCCCGGAGCGCGAGGAAGCCTGGCGGCAATACCGCGAGGCGGCGATCTATGGCTTCTACCTGTGGTCGATCACCCGCCGCGTCGACCCGCCGATCATCGAACTGTTCGTCAACCGCCTTGGCCGCGCGGTTGAGCGGCACGGCAGCCATGTGCTGCTGGGCGTGGGCTGACGCGAGCGCCGCCGGGCACGTCGCCTACTGCCCGCTCGTAGGCGGTGTCCCCGCGCCACGAGGGGCGCGGGGAGTTCCGGATCAGTTGCCGAAGCTGTACCGCAGGCGGAAACCGTACATCCGCGGCTGGCCCATGATCAGCGTCTCGAACCCGGCCGAGCTGTAGCCGTTGCCGTATTGGACCGGATAGATCTGGTTGGTGACGTTGGTCACGAAGAACGCCGCATCGATCGGCGAGCCCATCACCTTGTTCCAGTTCACGTTCAGGTTGAGGATATTGGTCGCCGGCAGCCGGCCGATGCTGGAATAGCCGTACGGCGAGAGCGGATCGGGCGCCACGGCGAGGGTCGCGCTGTTGGAGAGCTGCTCGCTCGTATAGACGTAGGTCCCGCCGATCGTGATCTTGCCGATCGAATCGTCCAGCGGCAGCGTATAGTTCAGCGACGCCGTCAGCCGGTGCTTCGGCGAGAGCACCAGCGGTCCGCCTTGGGCCACCTGCGGGATGTAGAGCGTGAAGGGATAGGTCGCCGCCGGCGGGGTGATCTGCTTCACCAGCGTATCGAGATAGGTGTAGCCGAGATCGAGCCGCAGGCTGTTGTCGAACAGGTTGACCGAGGTGTCGACCTCGATGCCCTGGATGCGCGACTTGCCCGCGTTGAGGATGACCGCGCCGCCCGCCAGGCCGCTGCCCGCCGCGCCGATCGCCGCGGAGAAGACCTGCTGGTTGGTGAAGTCGTTGTAGAACGCCGACAGGTTGAAATAGCCGTTGACCCCGCCGCTGCGGAAGCTGGTCTTCGCGCCGATCTCGTAGGAATCGACCTTCTCCGGCTCCCAGGTCTCGCGCCCGACGTTGGTGAAGCTCAGGCCGCCCTGGCGATAGCCGCGCGCATATTTGGCGTAGAGCAGGATGTCCTCGACCGGCTTGACCTCCAGGTCGATCATCCAGGTCGGCTTTTCCGAGTTCTGGTCGATCTCGAAATGGCACTGGCTGCCGTCGCTCACGACGAGCGGCAGCGGATTGCCGCCCGGCGTGGGGTTGGGCGTGTAGAAGCGGTAGGTGTCGTTGCAGACCCGGTCGAGCGGCCCGCCGGTGTTGGAGATGTTGATCCGGGTGCTCTCGTTCTGGCCGTGGATCTTGTCGATCGTGTAGCGGATGCCCGCGGTCAGGGCGATCCACTCGGCGAACTTGTAGGTGCCCTGGGCGTAGAAGCCGATGTTGGTGAAATCGAGCTTGGTCTTGGAATCGGAGAAGTTGCCGCCGGTGGCCACGGGCTGGAACGGCGCCGCGCACTGGAACGCCTGGAGATCGGTGCAGCCGACATATTGCGCGGTATAGCCGCGCGTCCAGCCGAGCGGCTTGGACGATTCATAATAGGCGCCCGCCTGCCAGGTGAACCTGCCGTCGCTGGTGTTGCCCTGGAGCTGGAACTCCTCGGTGAAGGTCGATTGCGCGGCGTTGTCCTCCGGCCCCGCGGGATTGAGCAGGATATAGGAGAAGGGCATCCCGCCCGCGGGGTTGTAGAGGAGCGGCTGGCCGGCCTTGGTGCGGAAGTTGTCGCTGTAGAGGCTGAAGCTGGCCCGCTCGCGGAATTCGCCGTAGCTGGCGATGTTCTTGATGCGGAAGGTGTCGCTGACCTGCCAGGTCGTGGTGTTTATCACCTGCCATTGCTTGAGGTCGATGTAGGGATCGGGGTTCGCCACGTCGACGTCGAGCAGCGAATCCCCGCGCGCGGCGGCCCGTCCGATCTGGTCGCAGGCGGGGCCGGCCGTGGCCGTGGCGCGGATGTTCGAGGGATTCGAGAAGGCGGCGAGGTTGAACAGCGGATCGCCCGGATTTAGGGCGCGGTTGCAGGCCACGATCGGGCCGGCGTAGCCGTGGCCGAACGAGTGGCTGTAGGTGTAGATCGTGTAGTTCTCGAGGTTTGGGGTAAGCTCCGCCAGGATGCTCAGCCGGGCCGCGAAATAGTTCACGTCGTTGTAGTCGTCCGGCCCGATGCCCGAACGGTTGCGCATGTAGCCTTCGCGGTGGTTGCGGTCGAGCGCGATGCGGACCTTGAACGTGTCGGCGAGCGGGACGTTGAGCACGCCCATCGCCCGGCGCAGGTTGTAGCTGCCGACCTGGCCCTCGACCCAGCCTTCGAGCCGGTCGGTCGGCTTGTTCGGCACCAGCAGCACCGCGCCGCCGGTCGTGTTGCGGCCGAACAGGGTGCCTTGCGGCCCCTTGAGCACCTGGACGTTCTGGAGGTCCATGAAGGCGCCGGGGCCGACCGTGTTGCCGGAGGTGGTGCCGCCCTGGGCGCGCGGGCCGACCACGTCGGCGAAATATACGCCGACCGTGGGCGCCGTGCTCTGATCCTGGTTGAACCCGCGGATCGCGAAGGAGCTCTTCTCCGGGCCGTAGCGCTGGTTGACGGACAGCGACGGCGTATAGGCCGCGAGGTCGGAAGCCTGGACGATGTTCCGCTTGTCCAGTTGCTCCTGGTTGTAGACCGTGATCGAGATCGGCACGTCCTGGAGCCGTTCCTCGGTGCGGCGGGCGGTGACGATGATGTCGCTGGCGTCGCTGCGCGCGCCGGCCTCCTCATGCGTGTCCTGCGCGGAGGCGGGTGCGGCAAGCCCGAACAGCAAGGCGGCCGCGATGCCGGGGGAAGCGTACAGATAGGCCCTCATTCCAATCTCCCCTTCGTTACGACTTTTCGAATTGAAGTGGTGCCGCCGCCGCGCGCCGGCCGACAGGGGCCCGGGCGCGCATGCTTGCTGAAGCTGGTCCGCGGGGAAGCCGCGGATGTGTCCCTCCCATGGTCGCGCCGCGTCAGGTCGCCGCGATGATTTGCCTCTCGCAGACGAGTTTACATTCGTGGAGATTTATTCGCAATAGGGAAAAGAGTCGCGCTAACTCATAAAGATGTCCAGCGCGGCAATCGTGCCTGCCCAGGACACGCGATCGGCCAGGGGATCGTAGGCAATCCCCGGGCGACCCATCCGCCCCGCGTCGGGATCGGTGAAGCTGTGCTCGACCTCGCTGAACACGGTGATCTGGTGCCGCGCGCCCGCCTCGTCCAGCTCGCGGCGCAGGCCGTCGATCGTCTCGACCGGGGCGAACGGGTCCTTGCCGCCGCAATAGGCGGTGACGTGGGCCTTGATCGTGCCGGGCGCGGCCGGAAGCTGCGTGGTCAGGATGCCGTGGTAGCTGACCACGGCCTTGAGGTCCGCCCCGGTCCGGGCCAGCTCCAGCACGCAGTGCCCGCCGAAGCAGTAGCCGATCGCCGCGATCCGCGCCGGATCGGCGCCCGGCAGCGCGCGGGCATGGTCGAGCCAGGCCAGCGCCCGCTCGCGCAGCAGGTGGGGCTGCTTGACGAAATTCTCGAAGTGGCCGCCCGTCGCGGCGGCGTTGCCCTCGTAGCCGCTGTAGAGCCCGTCGCCGTACATATCGACGCCGAGGCCCAGATAGCCGTGCTCCGCCAGCCGCTGCGCCGCTGTCAGCGCGTGGGTGCCGAGCCCGAGCGCGGAGGGAAAGACCAGGACCAGCGGCAGCGGGCCCACCGTGCCCGCCGGTGCGGCAAGCCGGCCCTTGAGCGTCGCGCCCGCGTGAGTGAAGGTGATCGTCTGCATGGCAATTCCTCTCTTGTCCGGTGGGCCTTATCCTTGACTCGCGGCGGCCTTGGCAACTATTCGTATATAAAGATCAGATTTCGCATAAGCGAACAAATGGAGCGCGCGATGGCCGATGCCCTGACTGCCGAGGACGAGCGCTATGCGGAGATGTTCGACACCGCCAAGCAGGATGCGAACAAGGGCCTCGAAACCGATCGCAACTACGTCGCCGAGCTGAACGCCCTGCGCGAACGGGCGCCGGTGCAGCAGGGCAGCCCACGCGCCCTGCTCGGCCTGCCCGAGATCGACGAGGCCCACTACATTGGCCCCAGGCGCGAGCAGTGGACCCTGTTCTCCTACGCCGCCTGCGAGCGCGGCTTTCGCGAGAACCTGACCTTCTCCTCGGCGGTGATGAAGGAAAGCCGGGGCATCCAGGCGATCGGCCGGACGATCCTCGAAATGGTCGGCAAGGAGCACAAGGCCTATCGCGCGGTCGGCCAGCCGCTGTTCCTGCGCCCGCGGGTGCTCGACTGGTGGAAGCGCCGCTGGATCGACGAGGCGGCCGACGCGCTGCTCGACCGGCTCCATGGCCGCGAGACGGCCGACCTCAACCTCGAGCTCTGCGCGCGGATGCCGATGTACGTCGTCACCCGCGCGATCGGGTTGGAGGGCGAGGACGCGCTGACCTTCCGCCGCCACCTGACCGACAGCACCCTCGCCGCCCACGCCGCATCGCGCCGAGGTCGCCCGGATCATGACCGAGCTGATCGAGGACCGCCGCGCCAACGGTGGGGACGACGTCATCACCGGCCTGCTCGAGAACGATCTCAAGCATCCCGACGGGACGGTCCGCAAGCTGACCAACGAGGAGATCTTCTCCTACTGCAAGCTGATCATCTTCGCGGGCGGCGGCACGACCTGGCGGCAGCTCGGCATCACCATCGACGCCCTGCTGACGCATTACCACTTCTGGGAGGAATGCCGCGAGGACCGCGCGCTGATCGAGCCGGCGATCGACGAGGCGCTGCGCTGGCGCCCGACCGACCCGATCTTCCCGCGCCTCGCCACCGAGGACGTCGAGGTCGAGGGCGTCGTGATCCCCGAAGGCGCGCGCGTGCAGATCTGCCTCGGCGCGGGCAACCGCGACCCCAAGGTCTTCGAGCGGCCTGACGAATACGACATCCACCGCCGCAAGCAGCACCACATGGGCCTCGGGCTCGGCCCGCATCGCTGCCTCGGCATGGACGTCGCCAAGCAGGAGATGGTCGCGGCGATCAACGGCCTGATGGACCGCTGGCCGAACCTGAGGCTCGACCCGGACAAGCCCCGGCCGCGCTTCGTCGGGCTCGATCACTGCGGGATGTCGGCGGTGACGGTGAGGCGCGACAAGTGAGCGGGACGATGCGGCAGGTGGTCCTCAAGTCCTACGCCAAGGGCAACCCCAAGGCCGACGACTTCGCGCTGGAGACCGTGCCGATCCCGGAGCCGGGCGAGGGCGAGATCCTGCTCAAGACGCTGTGGCTCGCGCTCGATCCGCTGATCCGCTTCGCCATCGACGAGACGCTGATCTCCGGCGCGACCCATGTCGGGCTGGGCGAGGTCATGTTCGGGCCGACCGTGTCCCGGGTCGTCGCCTCAAACCATCCCGGCTATGCGGTCGGCGATATCGTGTAAGGGCGCACCGGCTGGCGCGAATATGCCGTCGTCGCCCCGGACAGGTCCGACTACCGCGGCCCGCCGCGCAAGCTCGATCCGGCCCTCGCGCCGGTCTCCACCGCGCTCGGCGCGCTCGGGATGCCGGGGCAGACCGCCCATGCCTGCGTGATCGAGATCGGCCGGGTCCAGGCCGGCGAGACCGTGGCGATCTCGGCCGCGGCCGGGGCGGTCGGGACGATCGCCGGGCAGATCGCCAAGATCCTCGGCGCCCGCGTCGTCGGCATCGCCGGCGGTCCGCAGAAATGCGCCGCCCTGCTCGACCTCGGCTTCGACGGCGCGGCCGACTACAAGGCGGCCGACTTCGCCGGCCAGCTCAAGGCGGCCTGTCCCAAGGGGATCGACGTCTATATCGACAACGTGGGGGGCGAGGTGACGCTCACCGTCCTGCCGCTGATCAACCGCGGCGGGCGCATGCCGCTGTGCGGCTACATCGCCTATTACGGCGTCGGCATGGAGGGCCCCGGCCCCGATCATCTGCCGGGCTTCTTCCGCACGATCATGGCGAAGGGCCTCGAAGTGCGCGGCTTCGCCGGCTTCATGGTCGGCGGGCAACAGGCGCTTCAGGACATCGCCGGATGGATCGGGGAGGGCCGGCTGCGCTATCCCGAAGCGGTCGTGGAGGGGCTGGAGGCCGCCCCGGCCGCCTTTGCCGGCGTGTTTTCGGGCAACAGCCATGTCGGCAAGCTGCTGGTGCGGGTGGCGAGAGAGGATTGAGGCCCTCTGTCCGTCTCCATGGCGGGAATGCGGACAGGATAGTGATCGTTTGAAATAAAATTCAATAAAACCATAGTATTTATCCAGTCTACCGCGAAATTATGATGATTGGCTTGTTAACCAAAGCCCTTCATTCGATGCCCATCGCGCGCTGTCAAAACGGCGTGCATGGCTCGTTACATCGTCTCTTCGCTGCTTGTCGCCTGTGGGCTGTTCGGCTTGGCCGAGCAGGCCGGCGCCGTGGCGATTGGCGCCATGCTGGCGGGACCGCATCCGGCGCCGCTAGCGTCGGCCGAACGGATGCCGGCCGTCTTTCGCGCGCCGGAGACGGAGAGCTGCAACGTGGCTGCTGCCGCCCTGCCGGCGCAGCTCGGCAACGCGGGTTTCGCCTCGGCTTCAGGACTGGCGGCGGCGTCAGTTTCATCGAGCAAGGCTTCGGCCATTCTCGGCGGTGCGGTCAGCGCGCTCGACCGGATCAGGCTGGACCAGGCGGCGCAGGCGAGCGGCGGTGCCGCCGTGGTTCAGGCCAACGATTTGACCATGCTCGCCCGGCCGGGCGAAGCCGTGCCCGTGGGCGCGAGGATCGTTCCGGGCGCCGGCTTGGCCCCGGGCGCGGCGCCGCTCTCGATGGCGCGGTCCGTTCCGGCGGGCGCGGGCGCCGGCTGCACCGGGTTCGTCCTGCCCAGGGCAGTGATCGCCGTCGCGCCGGGGCGTGGCTCGGGGTTCTCGCCCGAGGACTTTCTCCAGACCAAGCGCCTGGTGGTGTCGCACACGGCGTTCGACCGCCAGTGGGCGCGGGTCAGCCAGCAAGGGCTGTCGTCGCGCTTCGTGATGCAGGACGCGACCCTGAGCCGCTTCGCCCGGGGGCGGGCGACCATGGCCACTGTCGAGGCGGTCAACGCCTGGACCAACCGCAAGGTCCGCTTCGCCGAGGACGACAAGCTCTACGGTACGGCCGACTACTGGGCGCCCGCCCAGATGACCTTGAAGCGGGGTGCGGGCGACTGCGAGGACATCGCGATCGCCAAGATGCAGATCCTGGCGGCCATGGGCGTGGCGCGGTCCGATATGTACCTGACGATCGCCCGGGACCTGGCCCGACATGCCGACCACGCCCTGCTCGTCGTCCGCATCGACGATCGGTACTGGCTGCTCGACAACTCGACCGACCGCGTCCTCGATGCGAACGCCAGCTACGACTATCAGCCCGTGCTGTCCTTCAGCGAAGGCCGCAAGTGGTTGCACGGAGCCGTGCTGGCGCGCGCCGACTGATTCGATTCACCGCCTTGGCGCCACGCCGGGGCGCAGAGCGCTTGTGGAATTCCATCCGATCCGACCCTTTGCCTCCGGGAACGGGATTATGGGGGTAACGGCGTGTCGCCACGCGACCTGCACTTGATGGCTGCGGCCTGCGCCGGCCTGTGGGCGGTCACGTCAGTCACGAGCGCGATTGCCTCACCCACGACCCAGGAAGAACGGTTCGCCGCCGCCTTCGGCGCGCCCGAACCCGGCGACGAGCGGGCGGTGTGCGACGCGATCCCGCGCATTCCCGGCAAGCCCGTCCCGCCGACCCCGTCGGAGGGTGAGGCCACGGCGGGGAACGCCGCCGCGCAGGACGTGCCAGGCGGCGCGCCCGCCACGCTAGCGGCGGTCCCGGCGCCCCGGTTCCTTGCCAGCGTCGGCGTTCCGGTGGCCCATACCCGCTACGATGACCGTTGGCGCGACGTGGCGGAGGCGGGCCTGTCCTTCGACTGCGCCAGCTTCGTCCTCGACCGCACCGGCCCGCCTGCCTCGCGCGAGGAGCTTGCCGCGTTCAACCGCCTGGTGAACGGGATCGTCAGCTATGTCGAGGACGCGGGACCGGACGCCTGGGCGCCCGCCGCCGATACCCTGCGCACGGGCCGTGGCGACTGCGAGGACATCGCGATCCTGAAGCTCCAGCTCCTGCTCGCGGTCGGCCTGCCGGAGGACGCGGCCTATTTCACCCTGGTCCGCGACACCATGCGACAGCGCGACCATGCGGTGCTGGTGGTCCGCCTCGACGGGCATGGCTGGGCGCTTGACAGCATCGACGACGCCCTGCTCGACGCGGACCGCGAAGCGCCTGCCTATCAGGCGGTCATGGCCTTCAGCGGCGCCGGGAAGTGGCTGCTCGGGTCGGCCAGCCCGCCCTATCGCTCGGTCATGGCCGTGCCGAGCGCCTTGAGGACGGGCTTCAGGAGGTAGGTCAGGATCGACTTGGAGCCGGTGACGATCTCGACGTCGCAGATCATGCCGGGCATGATCGGCAGGCGCGTCCCGTTCTTGGCGATGTAGGCGCGGTCGGTTTCGACGAGGACGGTGTAGTAGGCCTGCCGCTCGACCTCGTCGTAGATCGAGTCGGCGCTGATGTTGCGGACCCGTCCGTTGAGGCCGCCGTAGATCGAGAAGTCGTAGGCCGTGACCTTGACGTTGGCGCGGTCGCCGACCTTGATGAACGCGATGTCCTTGGGCGTGACCCGCGCCTCGATGAGCAGCTTCTCGTCGACCGGCACGATCTGCATGACCTTCTCGCCGGCATTGACGAAGCCGCCGACCGTATTGACCTTGACGTCGTTGACGAGACCGGTGACGGGCGCGCGCAGCTCCTGGGAGGTGGCCTTGATCGACTGCTCGTTGACCGCGAGCTTGGTGGCGACCTCGCTGCGTTCGTTGAGCGCCTGCTGGCGGAAGTCGAACCGGGCGGTGGAGAGCTGGGCCTGGGCCTCCTGGATCGCGGCGGCGGCGCGGGCCGTGCCCTGGCGGGCGGCGCTGAGCCGGCCCTGGACGTCGACCAGCTCGCGCTGGGCGGTGAGCAGCTCGGTCTGGGGGATGATGCCCTTCTGCGCGAGCGGGGTCAGCATGTTGACCTGGTCCTGGGCGAGCCGGACGCTGTTCTCCAGCGCGGCGGCCGTGGCCTGGCCTTCCTGGAGGTCGCGGCGGCGCTGCTCGACCGCGGCGGCGAGCGCGCTCTCGCGGCTGCGGGTGGCCTCGGCGCGGACCTGGGCGAGCCGGGTCTCCTCGGCGCAGGCGGTGCCCTCGCCGCATCCCGCCCCGCCGCTGCCGGTGCCCTCGCTCTGGAGGCGTTCGGCGCGCGCGGCGAGGCGCTCGTTCTCGGCCTTGAGCTGGCCCATCGTCGAGGCGAGGTGCGCGTCCTCCAGCCGGAGCAGGAGCTGGCCCTGCTTGACGAGCTGGCCGGGGCGCACGAGGATCGCGGCGATCGTCGAAGGCTCGGCCGCCTGGACGATCTGGACCTTGTTCGAGGGGATGACCTTGCCCATCCCGCGCGTGACCTCGTCGATCTGCGCGAAGGCGCCCCACAGGATCAGCACGGCGAGGGACAGGCCGCTGATCGCGATGAGCTGACGGTTGGCGTCCCATCCCGCGATGCGCAGGCGGGCACGCGCCCAGAGGTTCGAACTCATCGGGCGGCGACCTCATGGCCCACGGCGGGGATGGGAACGGCGGTCGCGGCCGCGACGGTGGCAGTCGAGGGCGTGGCGGCCGGAGCGGCGGCTGGAGCGGGCTTGGGAGCGGCAGTCACCGCCGCGTCCTTGGCCGTGGCGGCGGCGCTGTGCTCGGCGGCGGGGGACGGATCGCCGATCGCGGCGCGATAGCGGCTGCTGGCGGCCACCGGGTCGGGGATCGTCAGGCGCCATTCCTTGGTCATGTCGATGCGTCCGCCGACGTCGTTCTCGGCATGGCGGTCGAACACGGCCGGCGGCACGGTCAGCCCGGGGGCGAGTTCCGTCGCCGGGAGCGTCGCCGAGGCGCCCGCGGCGAGCCGCTCGCGCAGGGCCGCGAAGTCGAGCGCGGGGATGGCCTCGCGCCCGGCATAGGCCGCGTCGAGCGAGGTTGACCGGCCCCAGCCGCCGTTGAAACGGTAGAAGATGTGCCGCCCGATCTGCGCGATCTTGCCGAGCTGGAAGGCCCATTTGGGCAGGACGTAGTCGGCATGATAATGCGTCGCCGTGCCGACGCTCCGCTCGACCCGCCCGGCCAGCGCCTCGCGCGCGACCTCCTCGGCCTCGTGCCAGGCGCGCGGTGCGGGCGCGCGCAGCAGCGAGCCGTCGCAGGTGAAGCTGAACTGGCAGCCCGTGCGGCGCTCGGCCCCCTGATAGACCACGCCGCAGACGCTGTGCGGATAGGCGGGGTGGCGCATCCGGTTGAGCACGACCTGGGCAACCGCGCGGCGGCCCTGGAGGGGCTCGACCGCGGCCTCGTAATAGACCGCCTGGGTAAGGCAGCGCAGCGCGGTAGGATAGGCGCCCGCGAGGCGGCTGGCGGCGAGGTTGAAGCCGCCGACGTGCTCCATCGGCAGGCCCGAGAGGGGGATCGCCGCGTTGCGCGCCTGGGCGTCGGCGCCCTCGACGATAAGCTCGGCCTTGTCGTCGACGTTGAGGCTGGCGATGAACTGCTGCTGCGCGAGCGGGATGCGGACCACCGCGCCGTCCGGCCCGGCCGGGAACAGCCAGGGCCGCGCGACGGCGCCCGCGACCAGCACCAGGGCAGCGAGCAGGCACAGCCCGAGGGCGACCGGCAGGACGCGCCGGGCGGGCACGGTCCGGCCGGCGGCGTGGAACTCGCCGAGGTCGAGGATGCCCTTGGCCAGGACGCGGGGGTCCAGGGTGCCGAGGTCGAGGGTGGGAGCGTGGGCCATGATCAGGGTTTCCCTCCGACCCCGGCGGTCGCCAGGATCTGATCTCTCGGGCCGTCCGCCACGATCCGGCCGTTGTCCAGCACCACCAGGCGGTTGCAGATCGCAAAAAGTGCCGGACGATGGGTCGAGATAATCAACGTCTGCTCGGGTGTCAGCGATTGGGACAGCCGCTCAACGAAGAGTTTCTCGGTCTGGTTGTCCATCGCCCCGGTCGGCTCGTCGAAGAACAGGATCTTCGCCGGACGGGCGAGCGCGCGGGCCAGGGTCAGGAAGGAGCGCTGGCCGCCCGAGAGGCGGCTGCCCGATTCCCCGATCGGACGGTCGAAGCCGCCCGCGTCACGCGAGAGGAACTGGTCGGCGCCGACCTGCTGGAGCGCCGCGAGCAGGTCGCCGTCGCGCGCGTCCGGCGCGCCGAGGAGCAGGTTGTCCTTGATCGTCCCGCTGAACAGCTCGGCGTCCTGGGGCACGAAGCGGAAGGCGGCGCGGATGTCCTGCGGGCGGTACTGGCGGCTGTCGATCCCGTCGATCAACATGGCCCCGCCGGTCGGCTGATAGAGCCCGCAGACGATCCGCCCCAGCGTCGACTTGCCCGAGGCGACCCGGCCGACGATCGCGATCCGGTCGCCGGGCGCGATCGTCAGGTCCAGCCCGGAGAGCGATTCGGTCGGCGTATCGGGATAGGCGAAGCTCAGCCCCTCGAGCTTGACGTGGCCCTCGCGCACGGTCGGCAGCAGCGAGGCGCTGCCCATCCGCCGCTCATCGCTGTCCTCCCAGAGGCGCTGGAGCGAGTCGAGGGTCTGCTTCGCCTGCTCGCTGCGGGTGAGCAGGTAGGCGAGCTGGCCCGCCGGCTGCAATGAGCGCGAGGAGAGCATGACGATCGCGATGATCGCGCCCATGGTGATCTTGCCCTCGGCGAAGAGGTAGTAGCCGCCGACGATCAGCGCGATGTTCGAGACCTGCTGGAACGAGGAGGCCAGGCCGATGGCCGAGGCGGTGATCTCCTTCAGGCGCTGCTGCGAGGCGCTGCCGACATCGGCGAGGCGCCGCCAGCGCCCGAGCATCGCGCCCTCGCCGGCGATGGACTTGAGCGTCTCGATCCCCGCGATCGATTCGACCAGCAGGGTCTGTTGCAGGCCGAAGTCGGCCTGGGCCTCGCGCGCGGCCTGGACCACCTTGCGTTGCAGGCGGAAGCCGGCCACGGCCATGACCGCGATGGCCACCAGCGGAACCAGGCAGAGCCAGCCCGCGAGCCAGGCGATCAGCGCCACGAACAGGGCCAGGAACACCAGGTCGATGACCAGCATGATCGTGGTCGAGGCGAAGAACTCGCGCACGCTCGCATATTCGGTGACGCGCGCGACGAGGTTGCCGGTGTGGCCCTTGCGGTCGGCAAGCGGGGCCGAGAGGATCTTCGCGTAGATCTTCTGCGAAAGGCGCAGGTCGAGGTCACGGCCGATCTCGTCGATCACGTTGGTGCGCGCCTTGCGTAGCGCGTAGTCGAGTCCGAAGGCGATCAGCACGCCCAGCGCCAAGACCCACAGCGTCGCCTCGGCGCGGTTGGGAATGACCCGGTCATAGACGTTCATCGAGAACAGCGGCAGCGCGATCGCCAGCAGGTTGACCATCACGCTGGCCGCCATGACCGAGCCGAAGTGCCGCCGCTTCTTGCCGAGCTCGCTCCAGAACCAGTGCTCGCGGGCGCGGGCGTGCCAGGGCTGGCTCTGGTCGCGCAGGATCGTGGGATCGCCGAAGACCGTCGCCAGCCAGCCGCCGAACGCGGCCTCGACCTCGCCGCGCGGCTCCCACCGCGCCTCGCCGTGCGCGGGCCGCCAGACCAGGAGGTCCTGCTCCCGCGCCTCGTGGACGACGCAATAGCCCCCGTCGGCGAGTGCGACGATCGCCGGGTACTGCCGCGCCTGGCGCGGCAGCTTGAGCGGGGTGTGCGGATCGCAGTTCAGCCCCAGCAGCTCGAGCGCGGCTTCGGTCTGGTGGGCCGGGAGCCGCCCGCCCGGATCAAGCGCGAGCCCGCCGAGCAGCGAGGGCGTGAAGCTCACCCCATAGCGCTCGGCAAGCTGCCCGATGCAGGCCACGAGGGGATCGGGGCCGCTTGGGGCATCGCCCGGCGTGGCGGCAACGGACTCCGGCGCCGGCGCGCCGGACAGGGCAGCCACGAACTCCGGCGCGGGGGCGCCGGGCAGGACGGGATCGCTTTCGCTCACGATGGTCTCAGATCACGCTGTTCTTAGGGGACACGGCGATATTCGGTCTCGGCCGGCTTGGGCGGCCCGTAGTGGTACTTGTCGCGCTCGGCCATGCCCGCGCCCGCGCCCGGCGCCTGGTGCAGCGCGGTTAGGAAGCGGTTGGTCGCCGCCAGCGTCTGGTACTGCGCGAACATCTGCGAGAACCGCGCCGTCTCCAGGCGCACCTGCACGTTGTAGCGCGAGTTCTGCGCGTCGAGCACGTCGAGCAGCGAGCGCCGACCGACGTTGAACTGGCTGCGGTAGGACAGCAGCAGGTCGTCGTTGACCTTGCTTTGCGTCGTGAGGTCGCTGGTGATCCGGGTCTGCGCGCGCATCGCGTTCCAGGCGGTGCGCACGTCCTCCTCGGCCTCGCGGGTCACGTCGTAGAGCTTGTAGCGCGCCTCGCTCGCCCGGCGGACCATCTCCTGGTACTTGTTGCGGTTGATGCCGCCGTCGAACACGTTCCAGCGCAGATAGACCCGGCCCTGGAGGTCCTTGGTCTCGCCGCGGAACCCGTCGATGTCCTCGCCGTAGCGGGCGCTGCCGTCGATCCCGATCGTCGGATAGAGATCGGCCTTGGCCGCGTCGACCATGGCATGGGCGGCATCTACGTCGGCCGCGGCCTCCTTGACCTTGGGGTTTTCGGTGCGGGCGAGGCCCACCGCCTCGTCGGGCGAGCCGGGCAGGCTCTCCGCATAGGTCGCCGGCATCTGCACCGCGACGATGTCGAGCCCGGTCAGGGTCCGCAGCGTGATCTTGGCGTCTTCCAGGGCCTGCTCGGCCTCGGTCTGGCGCACCAGCGCGGCCTGGAGCCGCTCCTGCGCCTGCTGCTGGTCGGCGACCGAGATCGAGCCCTGCGAGACGCCGGTGCCGAGGTCGTTCACCATTGCCTGGTGGAAGGCCACGTTGTCCTGGCTCGCCGCGAGGATGCGCTGCTGGAGGAGGATGTTGAGGTACTGCCGCGAGACCTGGAGCGCGATGAACTCCGAGCGCTCGACCACCCGGAGCGAGGCCCCGTCGACCCGCGCCGCCTGGCGCAGCAATTCGCCGCGCCGCCGCCCGAAGTCGATGACCTTCCAGTCGACGTTGACCTCGCCGCCGCGCGGATAGAGCACGTCGCCCGCGATCCCCAGCGCCTGGCGCGTCGGGTTCTCCAGCCGGCGGACGCCGGCATAGCCCTCGACGTCGACCCGCGGGGCGAACAGCCCCTGCGCCTGCTTGCGCTCGAACTGGATCGCCTCGGTATTGTACTGGGCCTGGGCGATCTGCGGGTTGGAGCTGACCGCGACCGCGATGGCCTCCTCCATGCTCACCGGACCGGCCGATTGCGCGTGGACGACGGCGGCCGAACTGGCGAGCAGGGCTCCCATCCCGCCGATGATGATCTTGTTGTACAGCATGTCTAAGCCCCCGCTTACTTGACCGTGATCTCGACCCGCCGGTTCTGCGGGTTGCGTTCGCCGTCGACCGTCGGCACCCGCGGCTCGGACTCGCCGTGCCCGGAAACCTCGAGCTTGCCGCTCGCGACGCCCTTGGCGGCGAGCAGGCCCGCGACGTTGGTCGCGCGGCGCACCGACAGCGCGTTGTTGTAGGCGTCGGAGCCCGCGCGGTCGGTGTGGCCGGTCACGACCAAGTGCTGCCAGCCGCAGGCAGCCGCGTTCTGGGCCACCGCGTCGAGCGTCTGGTCGGCGCTCGCGGGCGGGACGTCGACGTCGAAGTCGAAGAAGACGATGCCGGCGATCTGCTCGCCGCACGCCGCGCTGGGCGGCGGCGGCGCGGATAGCGGCGTGGCGGCGAGCGGGACGGGCTGGGCCTGCATCCGCCGCCAGGCGTCGTCGCACTTGCCCACGCTCACCGGGTCCTTGTGCCCGCTTTTCAGGAAGCCCAGCGCGATGCCGCACTGCGCCTTGGCCTGCGCGGCCCAGATGAAGCGGGGATCGTCGGCGGCGAAGACCGCCCGGTCCTGGGTCGCGGCCAGCGCGCCGTCATAGCGCCGGGCGATCTCGCCCCGGAGCTGCGAGGCGCTCATCCCCATGAGGTCGGAACCGGCCTCCTGGGCCAGGGCCGCGACCGGCAGGCCGGCCCCCAGGCACAGGGCGGCCATCCCCGCCGCGAGCTGCAATTTATGGTTAACGCGCATGACCAATTCCCCTTGTCAGGTCCGCAGTTCCAGGTGTGGCTCAGGCCGCCGCCGCGAGCGCGGCGGCGTGCTCGTCGACGTGCGGCATCGCGATCGGCATCGCGTGGTCCGCCGCCGGCCCGACATGGGCGAACAGCAGGCTGTGCAGCGCCGAGGGATCGGCCGCGCCCGCTGCCGGTTCCGCCGCCGGTTCCGCCGGTGCCCCGCCGGTGCCGGTGTTGGCCGCCGCGTTCGGCTCCGCCGTGGCGAAGTGATCGATCACCGTGTCGACCGCCTTCGCTGCCGCCGTGTCGGCCAGCGCGTTCTGCACCGCCGCGACCGTATCCGCCGCAGGAGCGGGTGCCGGAGCGTTCGCCGCGCCGGGCATGTTCGCCGCCAGCAGCGCGTCCATCACGTGGGCGTCGCCGCCGCCGAAGTCGAAGGCGGACGCATGGGCCGGGCCGTCTTGCGCCGCGTGCTGCGGCTCGGCCGCCGAAGGCTCGGCTCCATGGTCGGCGCCATGCTGGGCCGCCGCGGTCAGGTTCGTCGCCGCCGGCTCGTCGCCATGCTCGTCATGCGCGCCGGCCCCATCCCTCGGCGCGAGCGGTTCGGCCGGACCCGTGCCGAGCAGGGCGCTCGCTTGCGGGTGAGGTTCGACCTGCGCCGGCGCCGGTTCGGGCGCCACGCTCGCAGCCGGCGCGGTGTCCTCGGCCGCCGCCTGAGCCGGTGCGGCCTGAGCCTCCGGCGCATCGCTCGCCGCGACGATCGCCGCCGCCAGGACCCCGCTCGCCCCCGCTGCCGCGGAAGCCAGGGATGCCGTCACCGTCTGGCGATCGCTGTCGGTCGCAAAGCTCGCGTCCGCCGCCGTGCCGGTCGTGCCGTCCGCCTTGGTGTAGGTCGTCGTGCCGTGGACGATCACGTCGCCGTCGGCCGTGGCGTAGCCCTTGCCGTCGGAGGTGAGCTTGATGCTGGTGATGCCAAGCTCGCCCAGCGTCTTGAACTCGCCCGCATCGGCCACCCCGTTGCCGTTCGCGTCCTGCCAGACCCCGAACTTGGCGAAGTCGGCATCCTGGGCATCGAGCACGCCGTCGTGGTTGCTGTCGTAGTTCAGGGCTAGGCCCTGGAGGTCGGTCAGCCCGTTGCCGCCGAAGACGATCTCGCTGCCGTTATCCACCTTCCCGTTGCCGTTCAGATCGACCGCCAGGATGCCGTCGTCCTTGCCAGCCCAGGCGGTGCCGACCGCATGGTCGTTGCCGGCGTAGTCGAAGGTGACGCCCTCCGACAATGGTGTGAAGTGGACACCGTCGCCATTGAGATCGAGCACGATGGGCGGGCTGACGCTCGTGGTGCCGGCTACGGCGATTTGTCCGCCGGATGCAGTGATGCTGCTCGCATTCACACCGACCAGGTCGATCAGGACATCTTGAGCATTTGTGCCGCTATCCGTGCCCTGGATAAAGACATAAGTATGGTTCGTTCCACCGATGGTTGCCTCGAAAGCGACAGTGGAGCCCGCATTGCCCAGGTCTACGCCTTGTAGATATTGCAATACTGCCGCAACTTGAGCAGTCGTCGTTATGGCATAGGCGGCGCTATATCCAACATTTTGCTGGGAACTTGTCCCACTGTTGGGAGCATCATCGAATGTAATGATTCCATTCGTAATCGAATGCGATCCCACAACGCGACCGCTTGCCAATTGTAGCGTCGAATTGGTGCCGTTTCCGGTGCCGTTCGCCACGATGGCCGCACTGTTGAAACCAATTCGCTCGCCCGTCGAAGGCTGGAAGTCGGTTATCACGTCATATCCGCTGATCGTACCGTTGGTGGTCGATCCGCCGATCGTCAGGGTGCTGTCGCCGGCGGCGAAGTTAAAAGTATCAGTGCCTGCGCCGCCTTTCAGCGTGTCGGCACCGGCGCCGCCGGTAATTATATCGTTGCCGGACCCGCCGGTGATCGTATCCGCGCCGGAGGAGCCGGTGATGGTGAAGCCCTCGGTCTGGTTGGCCAGGTTGAGGGTCGCCGCTGTGGTCAGCGTAACGTTCTCGATGTTAACGATCTGACCATTGCTGGTGCTGGTGAAGTTGGCCCCGATTTGGAGCGTGTCGGTGCCCAGGCCGCCGTCGAGCAGGATGTCGTTCTGCGCGCCGATGATCGTGTCGTTCCCCGACCCGCCGGTGATGCTGTCCGCGCCGGAGGAGCCGGTGATGGTGAAGCCTTCGGTCTGGTTGGCCAGGTTGAGGGTGACCGCTGCGGTCAGGGTGACGTTCTCGATGTTGACGATCTGGGCGTCGCTGGTGCTGGTGAAATTCGCCCCGATTTGCAGCGTGTCGGTGCCGGAGCCGC
>CALLNA010000128.1 GCA_938005655.1 uncultured Novosphingobium sp. | reverse complement strand
GGATCAGGTCGGCGATCAGGCGATAGCCCTCGCCGTCCGCCGCGTGGAAGGCCGCCGGATTGACCGCCGCCGCCATGTAGAGCGCGCGGACGCGGTTGGGATTGCCGAGGGTGAAGTCGGGATGCCGGGCCAGCGCCTTGACGTGGTCGAGCACCTTGGGGTGGAGCGAGCCCGCCTGGAGCGAGAACCACTTGTCGATGACCAGCGCGTTGCCCGCATAGCGCCGGTGGAAGTCGGCAAGCGCGGCCTCCCGCTCCGGCCCGTCGAGGCCGGCGAGGACCATCAGCGCGCCCTGCCGGTCGGTCATGTTGTCGGCCGCGGCATATTGCGCGGCGGCGCGGCGCGCGGCCTCCTCCGGCGCGCCGGCGGCGAGATAGACCAGCGCCTGGGTCTTGAGCTTGCGCGCGCCCCGCGCCGCCGCGTCGCGGCCGTAGGGGACCGCCGAGACGCGATCGTGCAGCGCGGTCAGGCGGTCCTTCAGCTCGCGCCCGAGCCAGGCCTTGAGCCCCTCGCGCTCGGCGTGGATCGCGCCGGGATCGGCGACGAGGAGCTGCTCGGCGAGGTAGCTCTCGGCGGGCAGGATCATCAGCTCGCCGCGCATCAGGTCGTCGAGCCCAGAAGGTCCGGGCTCATCGTCGATCACCGCGGCGAGCGCCTCGCGAATCGCCTCGCGCCCGCCGTCCTGCGGCAGGCCGCCGCTGACCGCCGCGACGAGGTGCTGGACGACGAGGCTCTGCATCGCCTCGTAGCGGGCGAAGGGATCGTCATCGCGGGCGGCGAGGAACACGAGGTCGGCGGGCGACAGGTCGCTGTCGATCGCCACCGGGGCGGAGAAGCCGCGGTTGATCGAGAGCACCGGGCGCGCGGCGAAGCCGGGGAAGGCGAAGTCGGCCTGGGGCTTGTCCAGCACCACCAGCCGCTCGCCCGAATGCCGCCCCGTCGCCCGGTCGAACAGCGCGACCCGCAGGGGGATGACCATCGGCTGCTTGACCGGCTGGCCGGGGGTCGGCGGCACGACCTGCTCGAGGTGCAGGGTCGCCGTGTCCCCGGCATGGCTCAGCCGCACCCGGACCTGCGGGGTGCCGGCCTGGGCGTACCAGTTGCGGAACTGGCGGAGGTCGAGCCCCGCCCCGTCCTCGATCGCCTTGACGAAGTCCTCGCAGGTCGCCGCCTCGCCGTCATGGCGGTCGAAATAGAGGTCGGTGCCCTGCCGGAACCGCTCGGGGCCCGCCAGGGTCCGCATCATGCGGATCACCTCGGCGCCCTTGTTGTAGACCGTCGCGGTATAGAAGTTCGAGATCTCCTGATAGGAATCCGGCCGGATCGGATGGGCCAGCGGCCCCGAATCCTCGGGGAACTGGGCCGAGCGCAGCACGCGCACGTCCTCGATCCGCTTGACCGGCTCGCTACCCATCGCCGCGCTGAACAACTGGTCGCGCAGGACGGTGAAGCCTTCCTTGAGGCTGAGCTGGAACCAGTCGCGGCAGGTCACGCGGTTGCCCGACCAGTTGTGGAAGTATTCGTGGCCGATCACCCCCTCGACCGCGTCGTAGTCGGCGTCGGTCGCAGTGTCCGGATCGGCGAGGACGTAGCGGGTGTTGAAGACGTTGAGCCCCTTGTTCTCCATCGCCCCCATGTTGAAGTCGGAGACGGCGACCACGTTGAACAGGTCGAGGTCGTACTCGCGCCCGAAGGCCTCCTCGTCCCATTTCATCGCGTGGATCAGCGACTGCATCGCGTGGTGCGTGCGCCCCTCGTCCCCGGCGCGGACCCAGATGTTGAGCGCGACCTGACGGCCCGACAGGGTGGTGAAGCTGTCCGAATTGGCGACGAGGTCGCCCGCGACCAGCGCGAAGAGGTAGCACGGCTTGGGCCAGGGATCGTGCCATTCGGCCCAGTGCCGGCCGGCATCGCCTTCACTTTCGCCCTGGGCCACGCAGTTGCCGTTGGACAGCAGGATCGGGAAGAACGCCTTGTCACCCTCCATCCGCACCCGATAGACCGAGAGCACGTCGGGCCGGTCGGGGAAGAAGGTCATCCGGCGGAAGCCCTCGGCCTCGCACTGGGTGCAGAGCATCCCGTTCGAGGCGTAGAGGCCCATGAGCTGGCTGTTGGCGGCGGGGTCGATCAGGGTCTCGACCGAGACCTCGTGCTCCTCGCCCGGCAGGTCGATCAGCAGGTCCGGCCCGTCCATCCGCCAGTCGTTCGCCGCCTGGCCGTCGACCCGGACGGCGAGCGGGGCGAGGCCGTCGCCGTTGAGGCGCAGGGTCGCGCTCTCCCCGTTGCGGCGGACCTGGAGGCGGGAGACGACCCGCGTCTCGTCGAGCCCCAACGCGAAGTCGAGCGCCACCTCGGGCACCAGCCAGGCGGGCGGGGCATAGTCCTCGCGGCGGATCACCGCCGGCATCTGCGGCGGCGGGGCGGCGTCCGCGGTCTCGGGGTTCTCGATCGGCGCGGAGGGTCTGCTGGCGATGTCCATGCCCGGCAATCTAGGGCGCGCGCTTCCGATTGCCAGAACCATCGCTATGGAATGTGGCGATGGCACGCATGTTCGTCTTCGGTCTGGGCTATAGCGGCACCTTCATCGCCCGGACGCTGGCCGTGCGCGGCTGGGAGGTGATCGGGACCGGCGACATGCTGTCGTTCGACGACGAGGGCACGGTGCGCGCGGCGCTCGCCGACGCGGGCCACGTGCTGTCCGCGATCCGCCCCGGCGGCGAAGGGCTCGACCCGGTGCTCGACCGCTACGGCGACGCGCTGGCCGGGCGCTGGCTGGGCTACCTCTCCTCGGCCGGGGTCTATGGCGACACCGGCGGCGCCTGGGTCGACGAGAGCGCGCCGGTCGGCGGCGGACGACGCAGCGCGCGCACCGCGGCGGACCGGGAATGGCTGGCGCGCGGGGCGCGGGTGTTCCGGCTGCCGGGGATCTACGGGCCGGGGCGGTCCATGCTCGACCGGGTGCGCCAGGGCAGCGCCTATCGCCTCGACCTGCCGGGCCAGGTGTTCAGCCGGGTCCATGTCGCGGACGTCGCCTCCGGCGTCGTCGCCGCGCTGGAGGCGCCGCCGGGGGCCTACAATCTCGCCGACGACCTGCCCTGCGACCGCAACGCGGTGACGGTGGAAGCCTGCCGCCTGCTCGGCGTCGCCTCGCTGCCCTTGCAGGCATTGGAGGCGGCCGATCTCTCTCCCGCCGCGCGGGCCTTCTACACCGAGAGCCGCCGCCTCGCGAACGGCAAGGCCCGGCGGGTGCTCGGCTGGCGGCCGCGCTATCCGACCTATCGCGAGGGGCTGGCCGCCTGCTTGCGGGCCGAGGCGGCAGGGGCCACATTCCACCCGAAGGAGCAGAGATGAGCGAAGTCACCATCACCCGCCACGACCACGGCGCCTCGGGCGAGTACCAGGCCCATGTCGCCGGCAGCGCGCACATCGGCCGCCTGACCTGGGAGACGAGCGGCGCGAACCGCGTGGCCACCCATACCCTGGTGCCGCCCGAGATCGGCGGGCGCGGGGTCGCGGCGCGGCTGGTCGAGGCGCTGGTCGCCGATGCCCGGGCGCAGGGCTTCCGGATCGGGTCGCGCTGCTCCTATGTCGACGCGGCCTTCCGCCGCCATCCCGAATGGGCCGGCCTCAGGGCCTGATTCACACCGCGAAGGCCGCGGCCTGGCCGTGCCGCCGCCCCTCGGTGTCGAGCAGGTTCCAGACCACCGCGTCGCGGATCGGGAAGCGGGTGCCCCGCGCGGAAATGCGAATGCCGGCATAGTCGTCGATGAAGCCGTGGCGCGTCACCCGTTCGAGCAGGGCCTGGCGCTCCTCGCGCAGCGGCGCCTCGGCCGAGAGGCGCGAGGGCATCCCGACGAAGCGCTCCAGCCCGGTCTCGAACCGCAGCAGCGCCGCGCGGTTGCCGAAGAAGAACAGCGGGTCGGCCTCGGTCCCGTGGGCGACGATGGCCAGCGGCGCGGCCCACAGCCGGTCCGCCACGGGCATATCGCCCGCCGCGACCAGCGGGCGGCCGAGCAGCCGCACGAAGCTCTCCGCGATCAGGCCGACGCGCGGGTCGTCGCGAAAGGACTCCGGCGCCGCGACGGGCGGCGCCGGGGCGGGATCGCTCAAACGTAGTCCTTGGGCTCGACGCTGGCGAGGCCCGGCCGCTCGGCGCCCATGCCGGAGAAGCCGATGGTGTAGCCGCCGTCGACCGGCAGGATCACCCCGGTGATGTATTGCGCCTCGTCGCTCGCCAGGAACAGCGCGGCATTGGCGATGTCCTCGGCCCGGCCCCAGCGGCCCAGCGGGATGCCGGCGAGGACCGGGAAGTCGGCCGGCGGCGCGGCGTGGGTCTTGGACGCCTCGACCAGGCCGGTCCACATCGTGCCCGGCGCGACCGCGTTGATGCGGATGTTCTTGTCCGAATAGTCGAGCGCGGCGGTCTTGGTGAGCTGGTTCACCCCGGCCTTGGCCGCGCCATAGACCGAGTGGTGTTTCCACCCGACCACGCCCGAGGCCGAGGTGGTGTTCACGATCGCCCCGCCGCCGGTCTTGAGCATCGAGATGATCCCGTACTTCATACCGAGGAACGCGCCGCGGATGTTGGTGGCGTGGACCTTGTCCCACAGCTCGGCCGACTGCTGGTGCAGCGGGCCCATGCCGCCGCCGAAGCCGGCGTTGTTGCAGAGCACGTCGAGCCGGCCGAACTCCTTCTCGGCCGCGGCGATCATCGCCTGGATGTCGTCCTCGTTGGAGACGTCGCAGTGGACCCCGATCGCCCCGTTGCCGACCTGCTTGGCCACGGCGTCCTGGTTGCCGCTGATGTCGGCGAGGACGAGCTTCGCGCCCTCGCGGGTGAAGATCTCGGCCATCGCCTTGCCCATGCCCGAGCCGGCGCCCGTGATTACGCAAACCTTGTCTTGCAGCCTTCCAGCCATTGTTCTGTCTCCCTTAGAATTTGATCCACTAACGTGGAGGTGGTGCCGGCCCTGATTCAGCCGCGCTGAATCGGCACTCCTAAGCCGTGGTGTCGATCGTCGGGCGGACCGAGATCTCGGAAATGTTCACGTGGCGCGGCATCGACAGCATGAAGACCAGCGTGTCGGCGATCTCGCTCGGCTGCACGGCCCCCTCCTTGCTGACGTGGGCGGCGATCGCCTGGCGCCAGTTGGGATCGGAGATGCCCTGGGCCACCTCGGTCTCGGTCGCGCCGGGCATCAGGATCGAGACGCGGATGTTGCGGTTGCCCAGCTCCTGCCGCATCGCGTCGGTCATCGAGTTCACCGCGTGCTTGGAGGCCGAATAGGCGTTGGTCTGCGGCCCGCCCTTCTTGCCCGCGAGCGAGGAGATGGTGACGATGTCGCCGACGCCCTGCTTCAGCATGTGCGGGATCGCCGCCTGGCTGGTATAGACCGTACCCATCAGATTGATGTCTATCACCCGGCGGTATTCGGCGAGGTCCGCGCCCTCGATCCCGCCGGCCTGCATGATCCCGGCCGAGTTGATCAGGATGTCGATCCGGCCGAGCCTGGCGACGGTGTCCTCGACCGCCTGGATCGCCTGTTCCTCCACCGCCATGTCGCCGGCGAGCGCCACGGCCTTGCCGCCGGCGGCCTCGATCTTCGCGACCAGCCCGGCCAGGCGGTCGGCGCGGCGCGCGGCGACGGCGACGGCGGCCCCGGCCTGGGCGAGCGCGATCGCGGTCGCCTCCCCGATCCCGGACGAAGCGCCGGTGACGAGCGCGACTTTGCCTGCAAGCGATTGGGTCATCGGTGTCTCTCTCCCATGGAACGACCGTCTGCTTGTCCATCGCCAGCGCCGAGTCAATGCCTTGCTGAACACCTGTTCAAATATTTCCCGGCCGCCGCGCGGCAGCGCACGAATCTTGCTCCGCCGCGGCTCAGGCGATGGCCAGGACCGAGCGGTGGATGAACCGCACCAGGTCCGCCTGCCCGCGCGCGGCGGTCTTGGCGTAGATCCGCTTCGAATAGGTCCGCGCGGATTCGACCGTCAGGCCCAGCTCGCCCGCCGCCTCGGCGATCGACATGCCGCGCGACAGGGCGAGGGCGAGCCGCGCCTCGCTGGGGATCAGGTCGAACAGCTGGGCGAGCTGCTCGCAGCGGTCGGCCGAGGACCAGCTATCGGAATGGACGTAGGCGACCAGCGCCGGGGCCGGTCCCGCCGCGGCCGCGCGCGGGGTCGCCGGGACCAGCAGCATGTCGAGCCAGGGCTCGCGGCTGAGCACGATCGCCCGGGGGCGGCTGGCGAGATCGCGAATCGCCTCGGCGATCTCGCGGTTGGCCTGGGCGTCGCGCGCGGCCAGCCGCCCGCCGCGCCCGCACAGCAGGATCGTCGCGGCGGCGAGCAGGCGCGCGCCGTGGCTGTCGGCGTCGAGCACCTTCCCGGCGGCATCGAGCGTGATCCACCCGAAGTTCATCCGCCGGATCGCCTCGTTGGCGACCATGGCCCCGGTCCGCTCCCGCTCCAGCGCGACCTGCGCGGCGATCCCGGCGCGCAGGTAAGGGACCAGGGCCTTGAGCAAGGCGTCGGCCTCGGGCGGGAACTCGCCGGCCTGGCGCGAGACGGTGAGCCAGGCGCTGATCCCGCCGCGCTCCTCGACGCGGAGGATGCGCAGCACGTTCATTCCGCTCGGCTCCAGCATCCGGCGGCGATAGTCCTCGTGCCGCGGATCGCCCGCGGTCAGCAGCTCGCCAAGGCGGTAGGGCCGCCCCTCGGCCAGCTCGAAATAGGGCAGCGGATCGTCCTGATAGCCGCCGTCGCGATAGGCCTGGGCGATCAGCGGCGGCCAGTCCGCCCCCGAGAACAGGTGGACCACCCGGCTCTGCGGCTGGCCGACCGGGATCGGGCGGAAGACGATCGAGGCGTAGTCGGCCCCCATCCGCTCGCGCAGCCGGGCGACGAAGGTGCGCCAAGGCGGCTCCTCGCCCAGGCCTTCGAGCAGCGGCAGGATCAGGTCTTCGACGGCCCTCCGATATCCCCAAATGGGAACATCACCCCTCCCGCCGATATGCCACAACGGGGGCGATAACAATCGGGAGAGAGGCCCCGCATGACCGTCCAGCCCGCCGCCTTCCTGCGCACCACCCTGCCGCTCGGCATCGACATGGCGGCGCAGTACGATTCGGGGCGCTACCATTCGATCTGGCTGCCCGACCATATGGTGAGCTTCTGGCCGGATTCGATCTGGACGCCGGAGTTCACCGACCTCGCGATCGCCTCGCCCAGCCCGCACCGGCACCTCGACGGCATGGCCGTGGCCGCGGCGACCGCCGTGCTCACCCGCAACGTGCCGATCGCGACCACGGTGATCGACACGGTGCGCCGCCACCCCTCGCTGCTCGCCCAGAGCGCGCTGACCATCAGCCACCTGTCCAAGGGCCGCTTCATCCTCGGCCTCGGCTCGGGCGAGCTGGAGAACACGGTGCCCTACGGCTTCGACTTCCGGAAGCCGGTCAGCCGCTTCGAGGAGGCGATCCGGGTCATCAAGCTGCTGTGGCACTCGGACGGCCCGGTCGACTTCGCGGGCGAGTTCTACAAGCTCGAGCACGCGCGGCTGGATACCGAGCTGTACGAGGGCAAGGCCCCCGAGATCTGGACCGGCGCGGCCGGCCCCCGGATGCTCGGCATCACCGGGCGCGAGGCGGACGGCTGGTGGCCGGCGGGCTCCTACACGCCGGAGGACTATGCGGCCAAGCTCAAGGTCATCCTCGACGCGGGCGAGGCGGCCGGGCGCGACATGAGCGGGTTCACCCCCGCCCTCACCCAGATCTGCCTGATCGGCGACGAGGGCGAGATCGAGGAGATGCTGCGCGCGCCGATGGTCAAGTCGATCATCCTGATGCTCAACGCCAGGGACGTCGAGCAGTTCGGCTATGCCCACCCGATGGGCGCGGACTGGCACGGGATCATGGACTTCGACCCCCACGTGCTAACCCGCGAGAAGATGATCGAGTTCTGCGAGATTCTGGACACGCGCATGATCCGCGACATCTTCCCGGTCGGCACGCCGAAGGAGGTCGCCGCCAGGATCAAGGGCTTCGCCGATGCCGGGATGCAGGTCTACAAGCTGATGGAATACGGCGCGATGGGCGGGGCGAAGTTCAGCGCCGGTTCGGCGGCCAAGGTCCGCGAGACCGAGGACGAGATCCAGAAGCTGGTGGCGGGCTGATGCTGGACCCCGCCGCGCTGCTGGCCCGCGCCTGGGCCGCCACGGGCCTCTCCGACTGGGGAGACGACAGCTTCGAGGAGCGCTTCGCCCTCGCCGTGGCGCACATCAATTCGATCCCGATGGACGATGCCGGGCGGCAGGCGGCGGCCGAGAACATCCACTGGTTGCTGACCGACCGCCTGAAGTTCTTCGAGGACCGCAAGCGCTACCCGCTGGCCGACGAGGCAATCGAGCGCCCGATGTTCGCCACGGGCGAGCCGCGCTCCGGCACCACGCTGATGCACGCGCTGATGAGCGTCGATCCCGACGCCCGCGCCCTGCGCTTCTGGGAGGTCATGCACCCCTCGCCGCCGCCCGGCACGGTCGCGGGCGTCGATCCCCGCATGGCCCAGGCCGACGCCGAATGGCGCGAGATCAACGCCAAGATGTGGAAATGGCTGCACTGCCACCCCTACAACGACATGCTCGGCAACGGCCTGCCCGAGGACGAGCGGACCTGGGCCTTCGACTTCCGGGTGATGACCCCCACCGCCTGGTGGCGGGTGCCGATGCAGAACCTCTCGCTCGGCCTGCCGACCGACAGCGCGGCGCAGAACCGCCTGCACAAGATGATGCTCCAGGCCCTGCAATACCGGCGGCCCAGGAAATACTGGGTGTGCAAGGGATTCCACGGCTTCCGCCTCAAGGAGTTCTTCGAAACCTATCCCGACGCCACGCTGGTCTGGCTGCACCGCGACCCGGTGCAGGTCGCCGCGTCGAGCACGATGATGATGTCCGACATCATGGAGGGCATCGTCGGCAAGATCGACCTGGTGAAGGAGGCACGGATGCACGTCGAGCGGGTCCGCGCCTCGATCGCCAACACCATGGCGAACCCGCTGGTCGGCGACCCGCGCATCCACCATGTGCGCTACCGGGACTTCGTCGCGGACCCGGTGGGGACGATCCGCGGCTACTACCGTTTCGCCGGCCGCGACCTCGGCCCCGGAGCCGAGGCGGCGATGCGCCGCTACCTCGCCGAGAACAAGGGCGACCGCCACGGCAAGTTCGCCTATTCCAGCCAGGTGCTCGTCGACGCGGGCTACGACCTCGACGCGCTCAACCAGGAGTTCCGGCCGTTCCGCGAGCGGTTCGGGGTGGAGATGGAGAAGCGGTGACGATGCATCCCAAGGTCTGCCTCCACCAGGTCGGCTTCCTCAGCGAGAGCACTGCGGCCTTCGTCCGGTTCTGCCGCGAGATCGGCGTGCAGCACATGACGCTGGCCAATCCGCGGATGCTCG
>CALLNA010000127.1 GCA_938005655.1 uncultured Novosphingobium sp. | reverse complement strand
CCGACGAGCCGGCGAGGCGCACCGTCGAGGTCGAGGCGTTCTGCTCGTGGTCGGCGTGGAGGATGAAGATCCGGTCCATCGCCTTCTCGACCGCCGGGACCACCTCGTATTCCTCGGCCGGGACGCCGAAGGTCATGCGCAGGAAGTTGCCCGCGTAGGACAGCTTGTTGTCCGGGTAGAGGAAGGGCTGGCCGACCGAATACTTGTAGGCCATCGCGGCGATCGTCGGCATCTTGGCGATCAGGCGATGCGAGCTGATCTTGCGATGCTCGGGATCGGCGATGTCGGTGCTGTCGTGATAGAACGCCGACAGGGCGCCGACCACGCCGCACATGATCGCCATCGGGTGCGCGTCGCGGCGGAAGCCCTTGTAGAAGGTGGCGAGCTGCTCGTGCAGCATCGTGTGGCGGCTGATCGTGTTCGTGAAGGTCTCCAGCTCGCCGCCGCTGGGAAGCTCCCCGTTCAGCAGCAGGTAGCAGACTTCCATGAAGCTCGAATGCTCGGCGAGCTGGCCGATCGGGTAGCCGCGATGGAGCAGGACGCCCTCGTCGCCGTCGATATAGGTCAGCGCGCTCTCGCAGCTCGCGGTCGAAGTGAAGCCGGGATCGTAGGTGAACATCCCGGTCTGGCCGTAGAGCTTGCGGATGTCGATCACGTCGGGACCGACGCTGCCCTTCAGCACCGGATATTCGAAGTCCTTGCCGGCCGCGTTGAGTTTCGCAGAATCGCCCACTGTGTTCTCCTTCTATCCTTGCGCCTGCTCTGGCGACATGGCCTGCGCTGCGATGCGCGCCAGGCTTTCGTCGCGACCGAGCAGGACGAGTACGTCAAAAATTCCCGGCGAGGTCGTCTGACCCGTCAGCGCCGCCCGCAGCGGTTGGGCCAGCTTGCCGAGGCCCAGCCCCAGGTCCTCGGCCATGGCCTTGAGAGTGGCCTCCAGATCGTCGGTTGTCCAGACGGTTTGGCTCTCCAACCGCGCCTGGATGCCGGCCAGCAGGGCGCGGGCCTCGGCGGTCAGCAGGGCGGCGGCCTTCTCGTCGAGCGGCAGGGGCCGCTGGCGGAACAGGAAGGCGGCGCCGGAAGCAAGCTCGTTGAGGTCGCGCGCGCGGACCTTGAGCACGGGCATGGCCCGTTCGAGCAGGGCGAGGTCGACCGTCCCGGCGATCCGGGGCGCGACCAGCCCGGCGAGGCGTGCGTCGTCCGCCTCGCGCAGGTAATGGCCGTTGAGGTTTTGCAGCTTGGCGAGGTCGAAGCGCGACGGGCCCTTGCCGACATGGGCGATGTCGAACCATTCGACCGCCTGGTCGCGGGCGATGATCTCGTCGTCGCCGTGGCCCCAGCCCAGGCGCAGCAGGTAATTGAACAGCGCTTCGGACAGGATGCCCATCTCGTCGCGGTAGGCGTCGACGCCGAGCGCGCCGTGGCGCTTGGACAGCTTTGCCCCGTCCGCGCCGTGGATCAGCGGGACATGGGCATAGGTCGGCTCCTCCCAGCCCATGGTCCGGATCAGCACAAGCTGGCGGAAAGCGTTGTTGAGATGGTCGTCGCCGCGGATCACGTGGGTCACGCCCATGTCGTGGTCGTCGACCACTACAGCCAGCATATAGGTCGGGGTGCCGTCCGAGCGGAGTAGGACGAAATCGTCGATCTCGGCGTTGCTGACCGTGACCCGGCCCTGGACCTGGTCCTCGATCACCGTCTCGCCCTCGCGCGGGGCCTTGATCCTGACGACGAAGGGCGCGCCCTCCGGTGCTTCGGCGGGAGCGCGGTCGCGCCATTCGCTGGCGAGGCGGAAGGGGCGCTTCTCGGCCTGGGCGGCGGCGCGGCGGGCGGCGAGCTCCTCGGGCGTCAGGTAGCAGCGATAGGCATGGCCCTTGGCGAGCAGCTCGGCCGCGACCGCGGCATGGCGCTCGGAGCGGGCGAACTGGAATACCCCGCCGAGGCCGAGCCAGTCGAGCCCGTCGAAGATCGCCGCGATCGCCGGCTCGGTCGAGCGAGCGCGGTCGGTGTCCTCGATGCGGAGCAGGTACTTGCCGCCGTAATGGCGCGCATAGAGCCAGTTGAACAGCGCGGTGCGGGCGCCGCCGATATGCAGGTAGCCGGTCGGCGAGGGAGCGAAGCGCGTGACGATCGCACGGCCTTCCGCCGCTCCACCGTTCGATGCGCCTGCACTTGCCATCCGCAATTCTTCCTGTCCTATGGCGCGCATGGCCAGCGACGCCACCTTCGCCGGGGTTGAGGGCGGTGTAGCGCCGGAAAGCGCTGCACTGCAACATGGCCATTGGCGCAGTCGCTACCGCTTGTCCAGCGGCCTGGAAGCGCTGGAGCGTTTTCTGGCCAGCGCCGGGTTCGACCGCGCGCCGTGGCTGGCCGTGGCCTTCGCGGCGGGGATCGCGGCGTGGTTCGAGCTGGCGAACGCGCGGCAGTGGCTGGCGCTGGTCGCGGCCTGCCTCGGCTTGATGCTGACTGGCGCGGCGGCGATGCGCCGGGACGGGTGGTTTCCCTTCCTGCGCCTGGCCTTGCTGGTCGCGCCGGGGGCCGTGGCGCTGGGCTGCCTGACGGTCTGGGCTAAGTCGGCCATGGTCGGCGCGCCGGCGATCTCGCGGCCCATGGTGGCCGAGCTGACCGGCGCGGTCCTCGGCCGCGAGGACCGGCCTGCCGAGGATCGGGTGCGGCTGCTGCTGGCGACGCGCGAGCCCGGGACCGGCCGGGCGATCGTGGTGCGGGTCAACGTGCCGGGCAGGACAATGCCGGAAGGAATCGCAGAAGGGGCGACGATCCGGCTGCGGGCCCGGCTGATGCCGCCGTCGCCGCCGATGCTGCCGGGAAGCTACGACTTCGCGCGCACCGCCTGGTTCGCCGGGCTGGCGGCGACGGGATCGGCGCTGGGCGATCCCGTGCTGGTCGCGCCGGCAAGCGGGAACGCCGGCCTCGCCCGGCTCCAGCGGCGGCTGTCGGACCATGTCCATTCGCGCTTGGCAGGCTCGCCTGGCGGCGTCGCCGCGGCCTTTGCCAGCGGCGACCGCGGCGGGATCGCCCAGGCCGACGAGGACGCCATGCGCGACGCCGGGCTGACCCATCTGCTCTCGGTCAGCGGGCTGCATGTCAGCGCGGTGATCGCGGTGATCTATTTCGTCGCGATCCGGCTCCTGGCGGCGGGCGCCGCCGCGGGCGCAGGCGTCGGCTATACCCTGCTGACCGGGGCCGAGGTTCCGACGGTGCGCTCGTGCATCGGCGCGCTGCTGGTGCTGCTGGCCCTGGCTCTGGGGCGCGAGCCGTTGTCGCTGCGGCTGCTCGCCGTGGCGGCGATCTGCGTGATGCTGCTCTGGCCCGAGGCGGTGGTCGGCCCGAGCTTCCAGATGAGCTTCGGCGCGGTCCTCGCGATCGTCGCGCTGCACGGCTGCGATCCGGTGCGTCGCTTCCTCGCCCCGCGCGATGAGGCGTGGTGGGCGAGGGGCGGACGCCAGCTCGCCATGCTGCTGCTCACCGGCTTCGTGATCGAGCTGGCCCTGCTGCCGATCGGGCTGTTCCATTTCCACAAGACCGGGTTCTACGGCGCCTTCGCCAACGTCATCGCGATTCCGCTGACGACCTTCGTGACCATGCCGCTGATCGGGCTCGCCCTGGTGCTCGATGTGGTGGGCGCGGGCGCGCCAGCCTGGTGGCTGTGCGGCAAGTCGCTCGACCTGCTGCTCGCCCTCGCGCACTGGACGGCGAGCCGGCCCGGCGCGGTCACCCGGCTCCCGGCGATGGGGGACTGGGCCTTCGCGCTGTTCCTGCTCGGGGCGCTGTGGTTGGCGCTATGGCGCGGCCGGGCCCGCCTGCTGGGGCTGCTTCCGGTGCTGGTCGCGACGATCACGCTCGCCACGTTGCGCGTCCCCGACCTGTTGATCTCGGGCGACGGGCATCATGTCGGGATCGTCGAGAGCGGCGGCGACCGGCTGCTGATGCTGCGCGACAGCCGCGATTCCTTCGCCGGCGAGACCCTGACCGAGCTGGCCGGCATGTCGGGCGAGGCCGTCCCGCTCGCGCAGTGGCCGGGCGCGCGGTGCAGCCCGGAGTTCTGCTCGGTCGCGCTGCGGCGCGGCGGGCGGGACTGGCATCTGCTGATCGGGCGGAACAAGGCCCCGGTCGCCGAGCGCGAGCTGGCCGCCGCCTGCGATCTTTCCGACATCGTCATCGCCGACCGCTGGCTGCCGCAGAGCTGTCGGCCGCGCTGGCTCAAGGCCGACCGCACCCTGCTCGACCGCACCGGCGGCTTGGCGATCGATCTGGAGCGTGGGCGCATCGCCACGGTCGCGGAAGACCAGGGCGCCCATGGCTGGTGGCGAAAGAAAGCCCGGCCGTCTCGCAGCCGGGCCTCGCACTCTCCCCACCCAAATACAGAAGGAGCCGGGAGAGGGCCTGTTTCCTCAGCCGCACCCCTTTCTACAGACCCTTCCCTGACCCCTCCCACAGGCGGGAAGGGAGCCGGATCAGTGATAGCGCCGCAATAGCCCGGCCAGCTTGCCCTGGACCTGCACCTCGCCCGGCCGGTAAATCTGCGGTTCGTAGGCCGAGTTCGCCGGGTCGAGGCGGACCATGCCGTTCTCGCGGCGCAGGTACTTGAGGGTGGCTTCCTCGTCGCGGACCAGGGCGACGACGATCTCCCCGTCACGCGCCACGTCGGTGCGGCGGATCAGCGCATAGTCGCCGTCGAGGATGCCGGCCTCGATCATCGAATCGCCGGAAACCTCCAGCGCATAATGCTCGCCGGGGCCGAGCAGGGCGGCGGGAACGGGGAGCGAGCGGTCGCTCTCCAGCGCCTCGATCGGCACGCCGGCCGCGATCCTGCCGTGCAGTGGGATCTCGATCACGTCGTTGGCCGGGGCGGGCGCGGCCGGCTTGGGCGCGGGGCGTAGCTCGACCACGTTGCTCGGCGCCGCGGCAGGAGCCTTGGCGGCGATCGCGCCGGCCACGTCGTCGGGCTGGCGCAGCACTTCCAGGGCGCGGGCGCGGTTGGGCAGGCGGCGGATGAAGCCGCGTTCCTCCAGCGCCGAGATCAGGCGGTGGACGCCTGACTTGGACTTGAGGTCCAGCGCCTCCTTCATCTCCTCGAACGAGGGCGAGACGCCGGTTTCCTCCAGGCGGGTCTGGATGAAGCGGATCAATTCATGCTGCTTGCGGGTCAACATCTGGCGCGCTCCCTTGGCACCGTTCCGTGAACGAATGAGGAACAATTAGGCAACCAAATCGGTTTCGTCAAGCCATTCCGCCAGTTTCGAGCAAATAGATCGGCACTTCGTCCCCCGCCGCGGCCGGCGGCGCATCGATCGGGCGGTCGATCAGCACGTTGCTGGTGGCGAGGCTCGACAGGGCGCCGCTGTCCTGCTGGCGGTGGGCGGCCTCGCCCTGGTCGTCCCAGCGCCCGCGCAGGAACTCGCGGCGGCGGCCTCCGGCGGGCAGCGGCGCGGCGAGTCGCGCCGGAATCGTGCGCGGCACGGCGAGGCTCGCGCCGGACAGGGCGCGGAGCAGGGGGAGCAGGAAAAGGAACGCCGTGACGTGGCTCGACACGGGATTGCCGGGCAGGCCGAGCACCACCTGGCGCCCGCCGCCCGGCCGCTCGCGCCGGGCCACGAGCAGCGGCTTGCCGGGCTTGATCGCGATCCGCCAGAAATCGATCTCGGCGCCCCAGGCTTCGAGAGCCGGGCGAATCAGGTCGTGATCGCCGACCGAGGCACCGCCGCTGGTGACGACGACATCGGCGTCGGCCGCCGCGTCGAGTGCCCGGGCGAGCGCGTCGAGATCGTCGGGCACCGGCCCGAGCGGGCTGATCCGGCAGGGCAGCGAGGCGGCGAGGGCGGCCAGCATCGCGCCGTTGCTCGCCGGGATCTGGTGGAGCGCGCAGGCCTCGCAATCGCTGGCCAGCTCGTCGCCGCTGTCGATCACGGCGACACGGGGCAGGCGGCGGACGCCGAGGTGGTTGTAGCCCGCCGCGATGGCCAGCGCGAGCTGTGCCGGGCCGATCCGCGCGCCGGCCGCCAGCACTTCGTCGCCGGCCGAGAAGTCCATGCCTTCACGGCGGATATGCTTGTGCTCGGGCGAGGGGGCCGTGCCGATCAGGGTGATCCGGTCGCTGTCGCGGCGGAGGTCCTCCTGGAGGATGACGGCTCCCGCGCCCGGCGGCATGACCGCCCCGGTCGAGATGCGGATGGCCCGGCCCGGCGCGGCCGGAGTGGGGCTCGGATGCCCAGCGGCGCTTTCACCCACGACCTGCCATGGCCCTGTGAGGTCGCCGGGCGGGACGGCATAGCCGTCCATCGCCGAAAGGTCGCAGGCCGGCTGCGTGCGCCGCGCCAACAGCGGCTCGGCGAGGTAGCGGCCGAGCGCGCTGCCCATGTCGACGCGCTCGACGGGGAGCGGCGCGGCCAGCGCCAGCAGGCGCGCCTGCGCTTCCTCGAGAGGGATCGGCGCCTGCATCATTCCGCCCGTTTCCAGTTGCCCGATTTGCCGCCGCGCTTCTCGACCAGGCGGATCGCGTCGATCACCATGCCTTTGTCGACCGCCTTGGCCATGTCGTAGATCGTCAGCAGCGCGACCGAGACGGCGGTCATCGCCTCCATCTCGACGCCGGTCCGCCCGCTGAGAGAGGCCGTGGCCGTAGCGGCGAGGGCGTTGTCCTCGAAGGCGAAGTCCACCGTCACCGCGTCGAGCGCCAGCGGGTGGCACAGCGGGATCAACTCGGCGGTCTTCTTCGCGGCCATGATCCCGGCGATCCGCGCGGCGGCGAGGACGTCGCCCTTGGGCACGTCGCCCGCGCGAATCGCCGCCAGCGCCGCAGGGGACATGCGGATGCGGCCCGCGGCGACCGCGACGCGCTTCGTCTCGGCCTTGCCGCCGACATCGACCATGCGCGCCTTGCCGGCCGCATCGAGGTGGGTGAGGCCGCTCATCGGGCGGCGGGAAGAACGTGGCTCATGGCCCCGTTGTGGCAGATCGCGGCCCTGTAGGACAGAGCGGGCAGGGTCAGCCGAGCAGGAGCGCCCGCGTCGCCGCCGCGACGTCGGCCTGCCACATCAGGCTCTCGCCGACGAGGATGGTACGCGCGCCGCAGGCCGAGAGGCGGACGAGGTCGGCGTGGGCGTTGATCCCGCTCTCGCTGACCAGCAGCGTCCCCTCCGGCGCGAGGGCGGCGAGGCGCTCGGTGACGGCGAGGTCGGTGGCGAAGCGCTTGAGATCGCGGTTGTTGACCCCGATCAGCCGCGACTTGAGCCGCGCGGCGCGTTCCATCTCGGCCTCGTTGTGGACCTCGACCAGCACGTCCATCCCGCGTTCGCGCGCGGCGGCCTCGATCTCGGCCATCTCGGCGTCGTCGAGCGCGGCCACGATGATCAGGATGGCGTCGGCGCCGATCGCGCGGGCCTCGGCCACCTGCCACGGATCGACCATGAAGTCCTTGCGCAGCACCGGCAGGCCGCAGGCGGCGCGAGCGGCGACCAGGAAGTCCTCGTGCCCCTGGAAATAGGGCGCGTCGGTCAGGACCGAGAGGCAGGCCGCGCCGCCGGTCTCATAGGCGCGGGCATGGGCCGGCGGGTCGAAGTCGGCACGGATCAGGCCCTTCGAGGGGGACGCCTTCTTGATCTCGGTGATCAGGGCGAAACCTTGGGCGGTCTTGGCCTCCAGCGCGGCGCGGAAGCCGCGCGGGGCCGATTGCCCGGTGGCGCGGGCGTCGAGATCGCCGAGCGAGGCGGCCTGCTTGCGCGCGGCGACCTCCTCGCGCTTGGTGGCGCAGATTTCCTGGAGCTTGTCGGTCATCGGACTGGTCATTTCAGCGCCGCGATCCAGCAGTCGAGCAGGGCCTTGGCAAGTCCCTTGTCGAGCGCCTCGGCGGCTTCCTCGACGCCCGCCCGCCAGTCGGCGACTTCGCCCGCCACGATCAGCGCTCCGGCGGCGTTGAGCAGGACGGCGTCGCGGTAGGGGCCGGGCTCGCCCAGCAGCAGGCGGTGCAGGGCGTCGGCGTTGTAGGTCGGATCGCCGCCGCGGATCGCCGCGACGGGGGCCATCGGCAGGCCGGCCGCCTCGGGCCGGACGCGCTGCATCTGGACCCCGGCGGCGGTCACGACGGCGATCTCGTTGCCGCCCGCCAGGCTCAGCTCGTCGAGACCCTCGTCGCCCGAGACGACGAAGGACAGGTCGCTGCCGAGCCGGGCCAGGGCCTCGGCATAGATCGGCACATAGGCGGGCCGGGCGATGCCGACGAGTTGGCGGCGGACCCGCGCCGGATTGGCGAGCGGGCCCATCAGGTTGAAGATCGTGCGGCGGCCCAGGCTTTTGCGGATCGGCATGATCCGGCTCATCGCCGGATGATGCTTGCCCGCGAACAGGAAGCAGATGCCGAGGTCGGCCAGCGTCGCCTCGGCGGTCTCGGCCGCGCGGTCGAGGTTGAGGCCGAGCGCCTCCAGCGTATCGGCCGCCCCGGCCTTGGACGAGGCCGCGCGGTTGCCGTGCTTGGCCACGGGCACCCCGCAGGCCGCGACGACCAGGCTGACCGCGGTCGAGACGTTGAGCGTGTGATGCCCGTCGCCGCCGGTGCCGCAGACGTCGATCGCGTTGGCCGGCGCGGCAACGGGGATCATCCGCCCCCGCATCGCCCGCGCCGCGCCGGCGATCTCGGCGGCGGTCTCGCCGCGCTCGGACAATTCGATCAGGAAGCGGCCGATCTCCGCGTCGGCGAGCTTGCCATCGAGCATGGCGCCGAACGCGGCCTCGGCCTCGTCCTCGGCGAGGGGACTGGCGACGGACGGCAGCGCGGTCATGCGAGCGCCTTGGCCTCGATCCCGCAGATCCGCAGGAAGTTCGCCAGCATGGCGTGGCCGTGCTCGGTGGCGATCGATTCGGGATGGAACTGGACGCCGTGGATCGGCAAGCTCGCGTGGCGGAAGCCCATGACATGCTCGTCGCTCGCCGTGGCGTTGACCAGCAGGGTCTCGGGGATGTCGGTGACGATCAGCGAGTGATAGCGCGTCGCGGTGAAGGGCGAGGGGAGGCCGGCGAAGACCCCCGTGCCGTCATGGCTGACCGACGAGACCTTGCCGTGCATCAGCCCGCCGCGCACGACCTTGCCGCCGAAATGCTGGCCGATCGACTGATGGCCGAGGCACACGCCGAGCAGCGGCTTGCC
>CALLNA010000126.1 GCA_938005655.1 uncultured Novosphingobium sp. | reverse complement strand
CCTGCGGGTCGAGGGGCTGGGCCGCTACCGCCGCCTCGCCACGACGATCGACGACGCCCTGGGCGAGGCCTTCGACAAGACCGCCAAGATCCTCGGCCTCGGCTTCCCCGGCGGCCCGGCGGTCGAGTGGCTGGCGCGCGAGGGCGATCCCAAGGCCGTGCCGCTGCCGCGCCCGCTGGTCGGCACCGGCGAGCCGCATTTCTCCTTCGCCGGGCTCAAGAGCGCGGTCCTGCGGGCGAAGCAGGCCAGCATCCATGCCGACGCCGACATCGCCGCCTCCTTCCAGCAGGCCGCGATCGACTGCGTGATCGACCGCACCCGCGGCGCGCTGGGCCATGCGGGCGAGATCGGCGCGCTGGTCGTCGCCGGCGGCGTCGCGGCCAACCAGGCGATGCGCGCCGCGCTCGAAGGGCTCGCCGCCGGGCACGGCCTGCGCTTTGTCGCCCCGCCGCTCAAGCTCTGCACCGACAATGCGGCGATGATCGCCTGGGCCGGGATCGAGCGCCTCGCACTCGGCCAGGACGATCCGCTCGACGTCGCGCCGCGCCCGCGCTGGCCGCTCGATCCGGAGGCCGAGCCGGTGCGCGGGGCGGGGGTCAAGGCATGAGCCTGTCGCCGTCCGTGGAGACCGTCGGCGTCATCGGCGCGGGCGCCTGGGGCACGGCGCTCGCCCAGGCCCTGGCCGGCGACGGCAGCCCCGTCCTCATCTGGGCGCGCGAGGCCGAGCTGGTCGCGGAGATCAACGCGCGCCGCACCAACAGCCTGTTCCTGCCCGGCGCCGCGCTGGCCGGGACGATCCGCGCGACCGGCGACCTCGCCGACCTCGCCGGGCTCGACGCCCTGCTGCTGGTCGCCCCGGCGCAGCACCTCGCCAGCGTCATGGCGGGCCTGCCCGGCTATTCCGGAGACCTCGTGCTCTGCGCCAAGGGGATCGAGGCGGCGACCGGCCGGCTGATGACCCAGGTCGCCGCCGAGGCCGCGCCCGACGCGCACCTCGCCGTCCTCTCCGGCCCGACCTTCGCCCATGAGGTCGCCGCCGGCCTGCCCACGGCGGTCACGCTCGCCTGCTCGGGCGGAGACATCCAGTGGCGGCGGCTCTCCGCGCTGGTCGCCCGGCCGGCATTGCGCCCCTACTATTCGGACGACCTGATCGGCGCCGAGGTCGGCGGCGCGGTCAAGAACGTGCTGGCCATCGCCTGCGGCGTGGTCGAGGGGCTGAGCCTCGGCCAGAACGCCCGCGCCGCGCTGATCGCGCGCGGCTATGCCGAGATGCTGCGCTTCGGCCTGGCCCACGGCGCGCGGGCCGAGACGCTTGCGGGCCTCTGTGGGCTCGGCGACCTGGTGCTGACCTGCTCCTCGACCTCCAGCCGCAACTTCTCGCTCGGCAAGGCGCTGGGCGAGGGGATGAGCGCGGCCGAAGCCCTCTCCGGCAAGAACAGCGTCGCCGAGGGAGCGCACACCGCCCCGATCCTCGCCGATCTCGCCGCGCGGGGCGCGATCGCCATGCCGATCGTCGATGCCGTCGCCCGCCTGCTCGCCGGGGAGACCTCGGCCCGGGCGATGGTCGCCGAGCTGCTCGCCCGCCCGCTCACGGCCGAGGTCGACGCCGAACCGGGACCCGGCGCTTGAGCGAGGAAGCATCAAAAGCCGACATAGCGGCGCTTGCCAAGGGCGGGCGGACGAACATCGCGGGCTTCATCATCCGCCTGGTCGCGCGCATCCCCTTCCTGATCATCGCCAGCCGGCTCTACGGGGCGGAGGCCATGGGGCGCTTCGCCTCGGCCCTGGTCATGGTCGAGTTCGCGGCCCTGCTCTGCACTCTCGGGCAGAAGCGCGGCCTGGCCCGGCGCCTGACCGAGTCCGAGCAGCACCCCGCCAACGCCGTGGCCGACGCCATGCTGCTCAACGTGCTGGTCGCCACCGTGGCGACGGTGCTGATCTACCTGTTCCCGGTCTCGATGTATCCGAACAGCGACTTCGGCGTGGCCGAGCACCTGCTGGTGCTGGGCATCCTGCCCTCGGGCCTGACCGACCTCGCGCTGGCCGCGCTCGCCTATCGCTTCGACGTCGCGACCTCGGTCCGCGCCCGCGCCGTGGCCGAGCCCTGGGCGCTGTCGATCGCGGCGGGCGTGCTCTATTTCTACAATCCCGAAGGCGGCCTGCCGCTGGCCTACGTGATCTCGATGGTCGTCGCCTGGATCGTGGCGATGATCCCGCTGATCCGGTCCTACGGCCTGCCCGAGCAGTGGCGGCCGCACCCGGTCCACATGTGGCACCTGACCCGCGCCAACATGCCGCTGGCGGTCGCCGACCTCGTCGAATGGGGCACGCGCAAGCTCGACGTCTTCCTCCTGCGCTTCTTCATCGGCGAGGGGGCGCTGGGCGTCTATTACTTCGCCCAGCAGTTCGCCTCGCTGCCGCAGAAGCTCAAGACCAGCTTCGAGCCGGTGCTGGGCCCGGTCATCACCCGCAACGTACGCGAGCGGAACTATGCGGCGATCGCCCGGCAGGTCTGCCAGGTGGGCTTCTGGATCACCGCCGCCCAGGCCGGGATCGCCCTCGCGCTCGGCATCCCCGGCGAGGGGCTGATGGGCCTCGGCGGCCCCGGCTTCGTCAGCGGCACGGCGGCGCTCGCCTTCCTCCTCCTGGCCGAGGTCGTCGCTTCCAAGGCCGTGGTGAGCGAGGCGGCGCTGGTCTATCTCGCCCGCTACAAGAACCTCGTGCTGTCGGTCTGCACGATCGCCTTGCAGGGCGGCCTGACCATCGGCGGCATCCTGCTGGCGCGCTACCTGGGCTATGGCCAGGCCTATGCCGCTGCGGCGGCGGCGGGCGCGCTGATGCTGTCGCTGGCGATCTCCTCCAGCCTCAAGGCGCGCCTGCTCGCACGCATCCTCGAGCACGGCATCAACAACTGGCGCTGGCCGCTGGTCTGGGCCGCCCTGGCCGCCGCCGCGGTCGGCGTGACAGCGACCTGGCTGCTGCCCGAATGGGCCGAGCTGATCTTCGGCATCCCCGCCATCCTCGCGGTCTATTGCTGGGTGATCTGGCGCTGGGGCTTCGGCCCCGAGGATCGCGTCCTGTTCCGCAAGAACGTCGCGCCGGTCCTGCCCGAATAGGAAAAGGGGCCGGCGTGCGGCGCCGGCCCCTTTCCTTGAGTGCGCTGGCTCAGCGGCCGAACGAGTAGCGCAGCCGCGCACCGAACATCCGCGGCTCCCCGACCACCGCGGTCTCGAAGCCGACGCCGTTGATCGAGCCGAGGCCCGGCGTGTACGCGTAGTACTTCTCGTTGGTCAGGTTCGTGACGAAGGCCGACAGGTCGATCGGCGTTCCTGCCACGTTGCGCCAGTTGAAGCTGAGGTTCCACAAGCTGAGGGACGGCAGGATGCTGTAGGCGGCAAGGTTCGGCGAAACCGTGTTCGACCGATCGTTGTAGTTGCTCAGCATGCTGCTGCGGTAGGTATAGGTGACGCCGAGCGAAATTCGCCCCATACTCTCGTTCAGCGGGAGCGTATAGGTCGCGCCGAGCGTCAGGCGATGGCGCGGAGAGAGCGGGTTCGGGTCGCCGACCTGGAAGAACGGTTCGATGAAGTAGCTCGGGTCGACCACGCCCGACAGGTCGGTGACTTCCTTGATCTTGGTGCGCAGGTAGGTGTAGCTCGCCGAAAGATCGAGGCCAGTTACCGGCGTTATCGTTCCGTCGATCTCGAAGCCCCAGATTTCCGACTTGGGGACGTTGAACGGGGCAGCGGTCGGGGCGACTGCGGCGCCCGGCCGGGCATCGAAGCCAACCTGAATCTGCTGATCGGTGAAATCGTTGTAGAACGCGGCGGCATTCAGGGTTCCGCGGACCGATCCACTAAACGACGTCTTCACGCCTAGCTCGTAGGTGTCGACCTTCTCCGGCCGCACGATGTCGAAAGGTGCCTGGACGTTCGGCTGGATCGTGCCGGCACGATAGCCGCGCGAGTATTTCGCATAGGCCATCACATTGTCGTTGGGCGTATATTCGACGTCGATCATCCAGGTTGGCGCGCTGGTGTTGAGCGTGGTGTCGGTGACGCAGCCGTTCGCGGTCGAGTTCGGATTGGTGCAGAAGGATGCCACGGGTCCGTTGTACGGCGGGGCGAGCGGGCTGGCGAGCAGGTAGGTCACGCGGTCGCTGACCAGATGCTCGTGATCCCAGGTATAGCGGAAGCCGGCCGTGACCTTGAAGTGATCCGACAGCTTGTAGGTGCCCTGGGCGTATAGCGCGACGTCACGGTATTGGGTGCGGCCGACCGTATAATTGATCGAGCCGAGCTGGGCCGGAAACTGCTGATCGGGCGGCAAGTTGAGCAGCACGTTGAGCATCGGGATGGGGTCATTGCACTGGAACGTCGCCGGGTTCGTGCAAGAGGCGAAGGTCGGCGACTGGCTGCCTGCGAGCCCAAGCGGGTTGGCTAGCTCGAAATAGGCGCCGGCCTGCCAGGTGAAGCGATTGTCGCTGGAGTTGCCCTGGAACTGCAATTCCTCGGTAAAGGTCGATTCGTGTGCTGACGGTATCCCGGGCGGCGATTGGATCGAGGTGAAGTTGAAGCGGTATGCGCCCAATGGCCCGGCGTTCAGAAGGAAGTCGGTGCCGAACAGCGGCGCGTTGATCGTCTGCTTGAGTTCACCATAGCTGGCGATGTTCTTGATCGTCAGCGTGTCGCTGGCCTTCCAAGTCGTAGTGTTGATGACCTGCCACTGATCGAGCAGCGAACGTGCGTTGGGCAGGTTCTGCTGGACATCATAGAAATCGGTTCCAGCCGGCACGGTAAGGCCGGCGAAGAGCGGACCGAGGCCGTTCGCGCCGAAGCCCACCAGCTTCTGGACCGGCCCATGCGTGTCCGAGTGGTTATACGAGAAGATCGTATAGTTCTCGAGGTTCGGGGTAAGCTCCCCGACGATGCTGAGGCGTCCCGCCCAATAGTTGACATCGGCGAAGTCGCTCGGGCCGATGCCGCTTGTGTTGTGGAGATAGCCGTCGCGCTTCATCCGATCGATGCCCAGGCGGACGCGGAAGGTGTCCGACAGCGGAATGTTGGCAACGGCCTGGATGCGCTGCATGTCATAGTTGCCGTAGGAGCCCTCGACATAGCCTTCGAGGCGGTCGGTCGGCTTCTGGGGAACGACCAACACCGCACCGCCGGTGGTGTTGCGGCCGAACAAGGTGCCTTGCGGGCCTTTCAGGATCTGGACGTTCTGCAGGTCGAACAACATGCCCGGGGCCAAGCCGTCGCCGGTCGGCAGGCCGTTGGACGCGCCCCGCGGAGTAATCACGTCGGCGAAATAGACGCCGACCGACGGGGCCGTGCCGATCTCCTGCGTGAAGCCGCGGATCGCGAAGGTCGTGTTCTCGGACCCGAAATTGGCGTTCGCCGACAGCGACGGAGTATAGGTCGCGAGGTCCGAGGCGTTGTTGACGTTCCGGCTGGCCAACTGCTCCTGGTTGAAGACGGTGATCGAGATCGGGACGTCTTGCAGGCGCTCCTCGACGCGCCGCGCGGTGACGACGATGTCGCCGGACGTGCTCTCGGGCGCCGCGTCCTGGGCGAACGCCGGAATGGCGCAAAGGGTCAGGGTGATCGCGGTTCCGCACAGCAGGGTGCGTTCGATGACCTTCCTCATGGCTGCTCTCTCTCCTCCGTTTTCGTTATGGTCTGGCGCGGCACGTCGCCTGCGGCCTGGAACAAGCGTCTCGTTGCGGCTGCTTCCTCCCGTCTCGCGCGCTTACGGCACGTCGCTGCGCATCCCGCGCCTATGCCTATATGAGCTAATGAGGATCACACCCGGCGGTTCCATGAACATTTGTTAATCTGGCGCTGTGGTCGCCCGGGTGTGGCTTTCGGGCATCAGGTCCAAACCGCAGGGGCGATAAGCAGGGGCGCACTATCCCGTTGCGCCGGGCCGGGGGCTGGGTCACAATGCGAGCAAACCCACACACATCACACAGACAGAGGTGCTCCAAAATGGGCGAGGCCGATCCCGCAATCTTGAACCGCGTGCCCTTCGCGGTGACCAATCCCGAGCGCATCCCGGCGCCGCGCTACTACGACGAGGAGTTCTACCAGCTCGAGGTCGAGAAGCTGTGGCCCCACGTCTGGCAGATGGCCTGCCGGCTGGAGCAGATTCCCAACGTCGGCGACTGGGTGGAGTACACCAACGTCGGCAAGTCGGTGATCGTGGTCAATACCAAGAACGGCATCAAGGCGTTCCACAATGCCTGCCGCCACCGCGGCGTGCCGATCGCCGGGGGCAAGGGCAACGAGCGCGGCAACTGCGCCAAGACCGGCTTCATCTGCCCGTTCCACGGCTGGCGCTGGAACACCGAAGGGGAGAACACCTTCGTCTACGGCCGCCACATGTTCAGCGAGGAGCAGCTCGATCCGCAGGACCTGCGGCTCAAGGAATGCCGCGCCGAGGTGGCGATCGGCTGCGTCTTCATCAACCATGACGACGACGCGCCCTCGTTCCGCGAGACGATCGGCCCGGTGATCGACCGGCTGGAGGCTCATGCCCTCGGCAAGGTCCGCGCCGAATGGTGGTACGCCACCGAGCTTCCGGCCAACTGGAAGGTCGCGATGGAGGCCTTCATGGAAGGCTACCACGTGATGAAGACCCACCCGCAGCTCCAGCAGGCGACGCCGATGCTGTACAACACGATGTACGGCCTCGACACCGGTGGGATCGGCGATCCGATCAACCCGAACCTCTCGGTCAAGGAGAACATCCAGGCTCAGTTCAAGCACATGGAGCTGCTGAGCGAGGGCATGGCGGGGATGCTCCACGCCAAGGAAGTGGCGATCGCCAAGGAGCTGCTCGACGTCGACCTGCCCGAGGACCCGGCCCAGGCCGTGCCGATGTGGTTCGGCATCGTTATGGACCAGGTGGCCAAGCAGCTCAAGGCGCGCGGCGAGCCGGTGCCCGACCTCTGCGCCGTGGCCCAGTCGGACCCGGTCAACGCGGTCGAGTTCATCTTCCCGCACTATTTCCTGCTGCCGTTCTTCTCCAGCTTCTCGTCCTACCGGATCCGGCCGCTCGGCCCGGAGAAGTGCCTGTTCGAGCTGTGGTCGCTGACCCTGTTCCCCGAAGGCCAGGAGCCCGAGCCGCCGCAGGAGCCGATCATGCTGCCCTACGACAGCGAGCAGTTCCCGCCGATCCCGCGGCAGGACTACGGCAACATCCCGATCCAGCAGCACGGCCTCCACGCCGACGGGTTCGAGTTCATGCGCCTGTCGAAGGACATCGAGGGGATGATCAGCAACTACCAGCGGATCATCGACGGCCACCTCGCCGGCGTCCCGCAGGACAAGCTGGCCAAGGCGACCAACACCCTGGGCGGCAACTTCGACGGGAAGATCTTCGAATACGACTTCTGAGCCGGGCGCGGTGATTGCCCCCCCCTGTGGGGGAGGGGTTTCAGGGCTTGAAGTCCCGCCTAGGCGGCGCGGACGTGGCTCAGGAATTCCTCGACCTGGTGCTTGAGCACCACGGCCTGCTGCTCCAGCTCGGTCGAGGAGGTGAGCACCTGCGAGGCGGCGGCGCCCGTCGCCAGCGAGGTCTCGCGGACGTGGACGATGTTCGAGGTGACGTCGTCGGTGCTGCGCGCGGCGAGGTCGATCGAGCGGGCGAGGTCCTGGCCGGCGACCGACTGCTGGTCGACCGCCGCGGCGATCGAGACCGAGGTCGCCTCGAGCTGCTGGACCTGCTGGCCGATCGACTTGAGCGCCGAGACGCTGGCCCCGGTCGATTCCTGGATCGCGCGAATCTGCCGGGCGACGGCGTCGGTCGCCTTGCTGGTCTGGGCGGCCAGCTCCTTCACCTCGGAGGCGACCACGGCGAAGCCACGGCCCGCCTCGCCGCCGCGCGCGGCCTCGATCGAGGCGTTGAGCGCGAGGAGGTTGGTGCGCTGGGCGATGGTCGAGATCAGCTCGACGATCTGGCCGACCTGCTGCGCCGAATCCGATAGTGCCGAGATGGTCGCGTCGGCGTCGGCGGCCGAGACCGTGGCCTTGCGCGCCAGCTCGGCCGAGGTCGCGGCCTGGCGGCTGATCTCGCCGATCGACATGGCGAACTCGTCGCTTGCCGCCGCGGCGGCGGTTACGCCGTCTGAGGCTTCGCTGAGCGCGGCTGAGACCTCGGTGGTCTGGAGCGCGGACTGCTCGGCGGCCGAGGCCATCGAGCTGGCCGTGAGCTGGAGCTGGGACGAGGCGGCCGCGACGCCGCCGACGACGTCGCCCACGGTCCGCTCGAACTGGTCGGCGAGCTTGAGGAGGACGGCGGCCTGGGCCTCGCGCATCTGCTCCTTCTCGCGCTGCTGCTCGGCTTGCTCGGCGCGCAGGCGGTCGAGCTTGAGGTAGCCGCGGCGGAAGGTCTCCAGGCTGCGGGCCATGTCGCCGAACTCGTCGACGCGGTCGAGGTCGGGGACGACCAGCTCCTTGTCGCCCTCGGCAAGGCGCAGCATGGCGGCGGTGATCTTCTTGATCCGGCCCGAGATCTCGCGGCCGATCCGGCGCGACACGGCGATGGCGTTGGCCACCCAGACCAGCATCAGGCCGAGGATGGCGAAGCGCGCCCAGTACATGAACGTGCCGACCGAGCTGCGCATCGTCGCCAGCTCGTGGTCGAGGCTGTCCTTGACCGCCTGGCTCTCGCGCGAGAGCGCCTCGCCGCTGCGGGTCAGTTCCAGCGCGGCCGCGCCCTCGCGGTCGGCCTCCAGCCCGTCCAGGCTGCCCTGGTAGGTCTCGATCGCGCTGCCGAGCGCGCCGAGGCGGCCGATCCTATCGCCCTTGTTGAGCGCGGGGATCTCGGTCGCGTCGCCGAGGCCGGCCTGGGCCTTCTTGAGGAAGTCGCGCGCCTGGGCCAGCTCGCCGGCCTTGCCTGTCGCCCGGTAGCGCTCGGCATGGAGCTGGGTTCGGGCGACGTCGGTGTCGAGCTGCGCGGTCAGGCTCGCAGCGATGGCGAGCTGGCCGCCCTGCTCGACGTCGCGGCCGATCTTGGCGATGCCGAAATAGCCGACGCTGCCGATGATGATCGTCAGGGCCAGGACCGAGGCGAAGCAGACCATCAGCTTCTGGACGATGCTCATGCGGTCGAAGCCGTAGGCCTGACGGATGCCGGCGGGCGGCGCGGGCCGGGCGTC
>CALLNA010000125.1 GCA_938005655.1 uncultured Novosphingobium sp. | reverse complement strand
TTGTCCTTGGGCATCGACTGCGCCTTGGCCGCGTTGACCGCGGCGCGCAGGCGCGGGTTCATGTCGGGATCGGGCATGCCCATCTTGGCCGCCACGGTGATCTCGCGGGAGAGCTTGGAGAACTGCGCCGAACGCTTCTTATCCTGCGCGCCCTTGCGGTGCATGATGTTCTTGAATTTGGAATGGCCTGCCATGGTTCGCTTGCTTGTTGTCTAAAATCGCCGCGCCTTACACCGGCAAGCGGCGTGAGAGCAACCGCTACACCCTTCGTTAGCCAAGTCTCATTAGGAGACCTAACAATGGGCAGGCGGAACAAGCGCAACAAACGCATCAGGCACGAGTTGGCCAAACAGCAGGGCTTTCGCTGCTGCTATTGCAAGCGCGTATTCGGAGCCAAGGGCACGCCGCTCGCGGCTACCATTGAACATCGCCAAGCAAAAATGGATGGCGGAAGCGGCAAGCGGGAAAACCTCGCCGCAGCATGCCATCACTGCAACCATATGCGCGGGGCGCAGATGAACACTGCCCGCCAAAGGCGCAAGGCGAAGACCGCCGCTGCTTAGCCGTTCACCACCGTCCCGCCGTTCGGGTGCAGCACCTGGCCCGACATGTAGCTCGAATCCTCGCAGGCCAGGAACAGGAAGGCGGGCGCGACCTCGTTGGGCTGGCCGGGGCGGCCCATCGGGGTGTTCTCGCCGAAGTGCTCGAGCTTTTCCGGGCTCGCCCCGCCCGAGGGGTTGAGCGGGGTCCAGATCGGGCCGGGGGCGACGGCGTTGACGCGGATGCCCTCGCCCACCAGGTTTTCCGACAGCGAGCGGGTGAAGGCGGTGATCGCGCCCTTGGTGCTCGAATAGTCGAGCAGTTCCTTCGAGCCCTGGTACATCGTCACCGAAGTGCAGTTGACGATCGCCGCGCCCTTCCCGAGGTGCGGGCGCGCCGCTTGGACCAGGTAGAACATCGCGAAGATGTTGGTCTGGAAGGTGCGCTGGAGCTGCTCCGGCGTGATGTCGCGGATGTCCTTGTCGGGGTGCTGCTCGCCGGCGTTGTTGACCAGCACGTCGAGCCGGCCCCACTTCTCCATCACCGCATCGACCAGCCGCCGGGCGTGGCGCGGATCGCCGAGGTCGCCGGCGCAGACCAGCGCCTCGCTGCCCTCGGCCTCGATCAGGGCCGCGGTCGCCCGGGCGTCGTCGTGCTCGCAGAGATAGGCGACGGCCACTCGCGCGCCCTCGCGCGCGAACAGCACTGCCACGGCGCGGCCGATGCCGCTGTCCGCCCCGGTGACGACCGCGACCTTGCCCGCCAGCCGCCCCGAGCCGCGATAGCGCGGGCTCCAGTCGGGCTTGGGCTCGAGCTGCGATTCGTGGCCGGGCAGGCCATCCTCGTGGATCGGCTCGACGAAATCGGCGGGGCGGCTGTCCATGACGAGGTCCTTTCGACCTCATCAACCGGGCAGGTCCCGCCCGGTTCCGCCCGGATCGGCTCAGCCGAGGCCGAGCGCCGCCTTGTAGAGGTCGAGGATCGCTTCCATCTCCTTGCGGTCGTCGGGCTGCATCTTCCGCAGGCGGACGACCTGGCGCATGATCTTGGCGTCGTAGCCGACCGCCTTGGCCTCCATGTAGACGTCGCGGATATCGTCGGCGATGCCCTTCTTCTCCTCTTCGAGACGCTCGACGCGTTCGATCAGCAGGCGCAGGCGGTCATCGGTGGTCTCGGCCATCGGGTGCTCCGGAAAGAAAGATGGTGAATCGGTTGGCGGGGCTGATAGCCGCCCGGCCGAAGCGGCGGAAGGGCGGCGCCTGTGGAAATCTTCCTCAGTGGGCGCCGCCGTTCTTCTTCAGGCTCTCCTCCATCCGGGCGAGCTGCTCGGGCGTCGCCTCGGTCTGGTACCTGGCCTTCCACTCGGCGGCGGGCATTCCGTGGATCACCTCGCGCGCGGCGGCCTTGTCGAGCAGGGCGCCGGCCTCGACGATCCAGTCCGACAGGCAGTTGCGGCAGAACCCCGCCAGGCCCATCAGGTCGATGTTCTGCGCGTCGTGGCGCTGGCGCAGGTGGCGCACGAGGCGGCGGAAGGCGGCTGCCGCATGTTCGTCACTCAGCCGGTCCAGGGGATCGGCGGCGGCGGAATCGGTATCTTCTGAGCAACTCATGTCCTGGGTCCTTGGTCTTTCGGTCCGCCTTTGCCATAGGACGCGCCGTAGCTGAAAGGGATAGGTCTTGGTCAAGAGCGATACGTCCAACGCGCGCCTGCGGGGGCGCAAGGTCAAGATCCTGGCGACGCTCGGCCCGGCGAGCCGCGAGCCGGAGATGATCGGCAAGCTGCTGCGCGCCGGGGCCGACGCCTTCCGCGTCAACATGAGCCACGGCGACCACGAGACCCACGCCGCGACGATCGCCGCGGTCCGCGCCGCGGAGAAGGAGTTCGGCAAGCCGATCGCGGTGCTCTGCGACCTCCAGGGGCCGAAGCTGCGCGTCGGTACCTTCAAGGACGGCCGCGCGGTGATCCGCCACGGCGGCCACTTCACGCTCGACCGCAATCCCGAGCCCGGCGACGAGACCCGCGTGATGCTGCCGCATCCCGAGCTGTTCGGCGTGCTCAACAAGGGCCAGCGCCTGCTGATCGACGACGGCAAGCTGCGGCTGCGCGTGATCGAGGCGGGGGAGAACGCGATCCTCTGCTCGGCCGAGGTCGGCGGGGTGATCATGGACCGCAAGGGGGTCAACGTGCCCGACGCGGTGGTGCCGGTGCCGGCGCTGACCGAGAAGGACCGCCGCGACCTGGCCTTCGCCGTGACCCACGGGGCGGACTGGATCGCCCTGTCCTTCGTCCAGCGGCCCGAGGACGTGGCCGAGGCGCGGCGGCTGATGGCCGGGCACGGCGCGCTGATCGCCAAGATCGAGAAGCCCGCCGCGCTCGACCGGCTGGAGGAGATCATCGAGCTGTCGGACGGGATCATGGTCGCGCGCGGCGACCTCGGCGTCGAGTTGAACCCCGAGGAGGTCCCGCCGCTCCAGAAGCACATCGTCGAGACCACCCGACGCAGCGGCAAGCCGGTGATCGTCGCGACGCAGATGCTCGAATCGATGATCGAGAGCCCGGCCCCGACCCGCGCCGAGGTCTCCGACGTGGCCAACGCGGTCTATGACGGGGCCGACGCGGTGATGCTCTCGGCCGAGACGGCGAGCGGGGCCTGGCCGGTCGAGGCGGTGACGATCATGCACCGCATCGCCATGCAGGTGGAGAGCGATCCCGGCTACGCGGGCCGCGTCCACTTCGCCGACGTGCGGCCCGACGCGACCACCGCCGACGCCCTGGCCCAGGCCGCGGCCTCGATCGCCGTGACCGTGACCGTGGCAGGGATCATCGTCTTCACCAGCTCGGGCTCGACCGCCCGGCGCGTGGCGCGCGAGCGGCCGTCCGCGCCGATGATGGTGCTCACCCCCTCGCCCAAGACCGCGCGCAAGGTCGCCCTGCTGTGGGGCGCCTACCCGGTCCACACCCGCGACGTCGGCTCCTTCGAGGAGATGATCGCCAAGGGCAAGCGCATGGCCCTGCGCCACGGCTTCGCCGAGGCCGGGGCCAGGCTGATCGTCATGGCCGGCGTGCCCTTCGGCACCCCTGGCGCGACGAACCTGCTCCACGTGGTCACGCTGACCGGGGACGAGCTGAAGGGAAGCAGTTGAGCGCCCTCCCCCACCGGGGGAGGAACTAGAGCGCCGCCGCCTCGGCCAGGGCCGCATGGACCCGCGCCAGGTCCTCCGCCGCGATGCAATAGGGCGGCATGACGTAGGCCGTGTTGCCCAGCGGCCGCACCAGCAGGTCGCGCTCGCGGAAGAAGGCCAGCAGCCGGGGGCCGAGGTCGGAGAGGTAGCCCGCGCCGCTGCCGGCATAATCCAGCGCGATGATCGTCCCGCACTGGCGCGGCTGGGCGATGCCCGGCACGGCGGCGAGCCGGGCCAGCCCTTCGGCCTGCCGTTCGACGAGGGCGGCGATGCGCTCCGCCACCGGCTCCTCGCGCCAGACGGCGAGGTTGGCGAGCGCCGCCGCGCAGGCGATCGGGTTCGCGGTGTAGCTCGACGAGTGGTAGAACATCCGCGCGCGGTCCTGCGACAGGTGCGCGTCGAAGATCTCGCGCGTCGCGAGCGTCGCCGCCAGCGGGATCGCGCCGCCGGTCAGCCCCTTGGAGAGGCACATCAGGTCGGGCCTCACCCCGGCCTGCTCGCAGGCGAACAGCGTGCCGGTGCGGCCCCAGCCGGTCATCACCTCGTCGGCGATGAACAGGACGCCGTGGGCCGCGCAGATGCGGCGCATTTCGGCCAGGGTCGCGGCGCCGTACATCAGCATCCCGCCCGCGCCGAGCACCAGCGGCTCGACGATGAAGGCGGCCGGCGCTTCCGCGCGGCAGGCGCGCTCCAGCGCGTCGAGCGTCGCCTGCTCCGCCCCGGCGGCGGGGAAGGGAATGGTGCCCACATCGAACAGCAGCGGCGCATAGGCGCGGTTGAACACGCCGCGCGCGCCGACCGACATCGCCCCGATCGTATCGCCGTGATAGGAGTGCTCCAGCACCAGGATGCGGTGCCGCGGCTCGCCCCGGTTGGCCCAGAACCCGAGCGCCATCTTCAGCGCCACCTCGACGCTGGTCGAGCCGGAATCCGAATAGAACACGTAGGGCAGGCCGAGCAGGTCGACCAGCTCGCGGGCGAGCCGGTCGCCCGGCTCGTGGGTCCAGCCGGCGAAGATCAACTGGTCGAGCTTGCCCGCTTGCTCCGCGATCGCCGCGACGATCCGCGGGTGGCAGTGCCCGTGCGTCGTCACCCACCACGAGGAGATCGCGTCGACCACGCGCCGCCCGTCGGCCGTATGCAGGATCGCCCCCTCGGCCCGGGTGACGAGCGGGATCGGCTCCTCCAGCCCGTGCTGGGTGAAGGGGTGCCAGACGGGCGAGCGAGTCACTGCACCCTCCTCCCCAGCTCGTCATCCTGAACTTGTTTCAGGATCCATCGCGCCGCCGGGTCTGTCCGCCCGCGGGGAGAGATGGACCCTGAAACGAGTTCAGGGTGACGATGAGGAGATAGCGAAGCGCAGGTCATGCCAATCCGTCCAGATCGACCCCCGTCGCGAAGGCCGCGCGCAGGCGCGCCGCGTCGAGCGGGTCGAGCCAGGGCAGCCGCCCCAGCCGCCGCACCTCGCCGATGGCGCAGATCACCCGCTCCGTCTCGACATTCTCGTCCCCGACGAAGGCGATGCCCGCGATCGGCACTCCGCGCGAGCGCAGGGCCTCCAGCGAGAGCAGGCTGTGGTTGATCGTGCCGAGCGCGGTCCGCGCGACCAGCACCACCGGCAGGCCCCAGCGGGCGAAGACATCGGCGTAGAGCAGGTCCTCGGAGAGCGGCACCAGCACGCCGCCCGCGCCCTCGATCACTACCGGCCCCTCCGGCGGAGCCAGCCGCTCCGGGTCGATCGTCACGCCGTCGATCGCCGCCGCCTGATGCGGCGAGCAGGGCGTGGTCAGGCGGTAGGCCTCGGGCAGGACCCGCTGGCCGGACAGGGCGGCGACGGTCTCCCGGTCGGTAGCCTCGTCGAGCCCGGCCTGGACCGGCTTCCAGTAGGGGACGCCGAGATGCCCGGCGAGCCCGGCGGCGAAGACGGTCTTGCCGACGCCGGTGTCCGTGCCGGTGACGACGAAGCGGCTCACAGCACCCGTTCCAGTACGGCGGCGAGCGCGCGAATCTCGTCCTCGGCGGCGTTGAGCGTGATGACCAGGCGGAGCCGCGCGGTGCCCTCCGGCACGGTCGGCGGGCGGATGCCGCGCACGTCGAAGCCCTCGGCCTGGAGCGCGGCGGCGACCGCCATCGCCCGGCGGTCTTCCCCCAGCACCAGCGGCAGGATCGGCGAGTCGTGGAACCGCGCGCCGAGCGGGACGAGCAGGTCGCGGGCGAGTTCCATCCGTGCCTGGAGCGCCGTCCGCAGGTCCTCGCCCGCGCGCACCACCTCCAGTGCGGCGCGGACCACGGCGGCGGTCAGCGGCGAGGGCGCGGTCGAGAAGATGAAGCCGCGCGCGCGGTTGATCAGGAACTCGCGCATGACCGCCGGCCCGCAGAGCAGCGCCCCTTCCGCGCCGAGCGCCTTGCCGCAGGTGTGGAGTGAGATGACGTTCTCGCGCGCGGGCAGCGCCGCGACGAGCCCGCGCCCTTGCGGCCCGAACACCCCGGTCGCGTGCGCCTCGTCGACCAGCAGCATGGCGCCGTAGCGTTCGGCCAGGGCGGCCAGCTCCGCCAGCGGGGCGAAGTCGCCGTCCATCGAATAGAGCGATTCGACCGCGATCCACGCCTGGCCGCCGCTCCAGCCGCGCAGGGCGGCCTCATAGGCGGCGAGGTCGCCGTGCGGCACGAAGCGGTGCTCGGCGCGGGTCAGGCGCAGGCCCTCGTGCATCGAGGCGTGGACCAGTTCGTCGGCCAGCACCAGGTCGCCGCGCTGGGGCAGGGTCGCCAGCAGGGCCGAGTTGGCGGCATAGCCGGTCGGGAAGAACAGCGCCGCCTCGGCCCCGACGAAGCGGGCCGCCTCGGCCTCCAGCGCCTCGTGCTCCGCGCGGTTGCCGCGCAGCAGGCGCGAGCCGCCCGAGCCCACGGCGACCCCCCGGTCCAGCGCGGCCCGGGCGGCGTCGGCCAGCCGCCCCGAGGCGGCGAGGCCGAGGTAGTCGTTCGAGGCGAAGTCCACGCCCCCGTCCGGGGCGAGCGCGCGCAGCCGCCCGATCGCGGCGAGCCGGGCGAGGTCGGCGGACTGCGCCTCCAGCATCATTCCCGCGCCCCGAACAGCGCGGAGCCGACGCGGACGTGGGTCGCGCCGAGGGTGATCGCGGTCTCGAAATCGTCGCTCATGCCCATGGAAAGACCGGCCAGGCCGTTGTCGTCGGCGAGCTTGCCGAGCAGGGCGAAGAACGGCGCGGGCTCGATCCCGAAGGGCGGCACGCACATCAGTCCGGCGAGCGGCAGGTCCGCCGCGCGGGCCTCGGCCAGCAGGGCGGGCAGTTCGGCAATCGCGCAGCCGCCCTTCTGCTCCTCCGCGCCGATGTTGACCTGGACGAAGCACGGCACCTGCCGCCCGGCCTTGTCCATCGCCCGGGCCAGGGCCGCGACCAGCGAGGAGCGGTCGAGCGAATGGATGCAGTCGAACAGCGAGACCGCCTCGTCCGCCTTGTTCGACTGGAGCTGGCCGACGAGGTGGAGCGCGATGTCGGGCCGGGCCTCGCGCAGGGCGGGCCACTTGGCCTGGGCCTCCTGCACCCGGTTCTCGCCGAAGACGCGCTGCCCGGCGGCGATCAGCGGCCGGATCGCCTCGGCGGAGTGGGTCTTGCTGACGGCGATCAGCGTGATCGGGTCGGTCCGGCGCGCGAGCTTCGCGGCGGCGGTGATCCGGGCATTTACGTTCTCGAGGCGTGTCTCTGGCCGATCCATGGGGCGCTGCTATAGCGATGCCGTGTCGAAGCGCCACCCATCCCTGCCCCGCATCTGGCTCGTCAGCGACGCGCGCAACGACGCCGGGCTGGAAGCGGCATTGAAGCGCCTGCCGCGCGGCTCGGGCGTGATCTTCCGCCATTATCACCTGTCCCCCGCCGAGCGCCGGGCACGGTTCGCCGAGGTCCGCCGCGCGGCGCGGCGCCTCGGCCACCGGGCCTTCCTCTCCGCCGATGCGCGGACCGCGCGAGCCTGGGGGGCGGACGGCGCCTACGGCCCGGCGCGCATACTGGCGCGCGGCCCCGCCCTGCCCCGCCTCGCCACGGCCCATTCGCTGCGCGAGATGCGGGGAGGCCGGGCCGATGCCCTGGTCCTCTCGCCGGTCTTCGCCACCCGCTCGCACCCCGGCGCGCCGCCGCTCGGCCCGCTGCGCTTCCGCCTGCTCGCGCGGCAGGCGCGGGTCCCGGTCATCGCCCTGGGCGGAATGACCGCCCGCCGCGCCGCCGCGCTCGGAGCGGCCTGGGCGGCGATCGACGGGCTGAGTTGATGCCTTGGAATCCCAAGGATTCTTGACGAGGAGTCACCGGGAGGCGCATTATGGGCGCGGACCTTGGGGGACTGGTAATGGCTTCTCGTGCAATCAGCGTCGCCGGCAGCACCGCGCGTGCGCCCGGACGCGCGCCGTGGCGCGCGGTGCTGCGCCGTTCCCTGCGCCGCAGCCTGGAGATCGGCGGGGCGGCCGTGCTGATCGCGGCGATGGTCTTCCTCGGCCTCGCCCTCGCCAGCTACAGGCAGACCGATCCCTCAAGCTCGACCGCCGCGGGCGGCGCCGTGCTCAACTGGATGGGCCGGCCCGGCGCCTGGGCCGCCGACGCCGCCCTGCTCTCGTTCGGCCCGGTCTGCGCGCTGTTCCTGCCGCTGCTCTACGTCTTCGCCCGCAAGCTCTGGCGCCTGGTCGAGGAGGAGGACGGCGAGCTGCCCGAGCTGCACCAGCGCTGGTGGCGCCCGCTCGGCCTGCTGCTGTTCGCCATGGCCCTGCTCTCGACCGTCCTCGCCCTGCTGTTCACCACCCCGGGCGGCACCCTGCCCGCCTCGATGGGCGGCCTCGCCGGGCTGGTCGGCGCGGGTGCGATCAAGGGGCTGGCGGGCTTCCTGCCGCCGATGCTGCAATTCTGGGCGATCCTCGCCGCCGGGATCGCCTGCCTGGTCGCGGGGGCCATGCTCGCCGGCCGGGTCTTCGCGGTCGACTGGGTCAGCCTGCTGACCCTGCCGATGGCCCTGCGCCGGACGCGCGCCGCCGCTTCCGCCCTGCCCTTCGCCCCCACGGCAGAGAAGCCGGCTCGTGAGAAGGCCGCGCGCGACGCCGCCCCGCAGGTGCCCGAGCCGCTCGCCCCGCCGCGCAAGCCGCCCGAGATCAGCGATCCGACCCGTCCGGCGCGCCCGGCCCAGATCGGCCAGAATCTCGGCCAGGCCCGCCAGGGCGACCTGTTCGACGAGTGCGCCCTGCCCAGCCTCGACCTCCTCGCCGATCCGCCGCCGCATTCGCAGCAGAAGATCGACAAGCTGGCGCTGGAGCGCAACGCCCGCCTGCTCGAGACCGTGCTCGACGATTTCAACGTCAAGGGCGAGATCACCGCCGTCCGCACCGGCCCGGTCGTCACCATGTACGAGCTGGAGCCCGCCCCCGGCATCAAGGCGAG
>CALLNA010000124.1 GCA_938005655.1 uncultured Novosphingobium sp. | reverse complement strand
TGGCACAACCTGCCTGTCGATGCGGCAGCGATGTCCGGCGCCGCCTGCCACGCGGGTCCGGTAGTCGCTCGGCGCTTCGCCCATCGCGGCGCGGAAGGCCTTGGCGAAGGCGGAAGGGCTTTCGAAGCCGCAGCGGGCCGCGATCGCGATGATCGGCTCGTCGGTCTCGCCGAGCAGGGTGATGGCCTGGAGCAGGCGGCTGCGCTGGCGGTAGGCTTCCCAGGTCAGCCCGGTCTCGGCGCGCAGGTGGCGGCGCAGCGAGCGTTCGGACATGCCGGCGATGGCGCAGATTTCCGCCAGCTTGGCCTGGCTGTGCCGCGCCGTGTGGTCGAGCGCGCGCTTGAGCCGGGGATCGGCGCAGGCGGGCAGGAACAGGCCGGTCTCCTGGCTCTCGATCCATTCCTCGCAGAGCGCGGCGAGCGCGGTGTAGAAGGCGCGGCGCACCGGGCTTTGCGGCCTGTGCAGCGGCCAGCGCGCCGTTTCCCGCATCATCTCGCGCATCAGGGGCGTGACGATCAGGCTGCGGATGCGCCTGCCTGGTTCCGCGATCATGTCGCTATTGAAGAAGATCGAGACCGACGGCGTCCGGTGGAGGTGCGCGAGGTGGGCGACCTGTGCGGGAATCCAGGCCGCGAGCTGTTGCGAGATCAGGTGGCGGCCGTCCTCGGCTTCCAGCTCGATCGCGCCTTCGAAGGTGAAGAAGAGCTGGTGCATGTCGTGGAAGTGCCAGTGCGAATCCATCTCCAGATGGTCGCTGCGCAGCGAGCCGGGGCGCGGTTGCCGGCCGGGCGGATACATCCGCAGGAAGGTGGCGTCGGCGGGGCGGGGGGTATTCGGCACGTCGTCGGGCTCGGGCCATAGCACCCGCGCCATCTCGCCATGTTCGGAGGCCCTGTCCCAGCGCTGCGCCATCGCTTCAGCCTGCGCCGTTTGGGACAGAATGCAACCCTCGCGATTTTGGCCGGTCAGGACGCGCGGTTGGCCGATCGGGACGCGCGCCGCTTGATCCGTGGGCATAGGCTGGCCCCATAGGAACGGGAGAAGATTGCAGTGCGCGAGCCTCGCGAATACCGTACGCCGGGCGGCCTCGGCGTATACCGGTTGCAGCCGGCGATCGGCGCGGTCGTCTCGGGCATCGACCTGGCGGAGCCGCTCGCGGAGGCGGCGGCGGAAGACCTTCGCAACGCGCTCCATGCCCACGGCGTGATCTTCCTGCGCGGGCAGGGGCATATCGGCTTCGCCGAGCACCTCGCCTTCGCCAGACTGTTCGGGGAGCCGATCGAGGACGGGCCCGATCCGGATCGGCCGATGATAACGCCGGTTCGCTCCAAAGCCCGCAGCCGCGAGGGCACGGCCTCCACCTGGCATACCGACGGCTGCTACCTGCCGGTTCCGCCCGCGGTCTCGATCCTGCGCGCGATCGATCCCTGTCCGTTCGGCGGGGATACCCTCTGGGCCAGCGCCGTCGCCGCCTATGCCGGGCTGCCCGACGAGCTCAAGGACCGGATCGACGCCCTGCAATTCCGCTCCTGCCTGGCCGAGCGGATGCCCAGGAACAACGCCACGTTCGGCTCGGCTGAGAAGTGGGAGCAATTGCGCGCCAAGTATCCGCCGGTCCGGCAGCCGGTGGTCAACGTCCATCCCGTCACCGGCGCGCGGGCGCTCTATGCCAACCAGACCTGGTCGATCGACATCGACGGCATGTCCGTTCCCGAAGGCCAGGCCCTGATCGAGCGCCTGTCGCGGGAATACGGCCGCCCCGAATACCAGGTCCGTTGGCAGTGGGAGCCGGGCGCCCTGGCGATCTGGGACAACCGCCTGGTCATGCACTACGGCGTGCCTGACCAGACCACCGACCGCTACCTCGAGCGCATCTCGGTCAGGGACGGCCCGATCCTCGGCATCGCCGACTTCGCCGCGCGGTCGGCCGACCTGCAACCCGCCTGATCCCCCATCACCCGGAGAAAACCCATGAAAATCTACCCCTTCAACGGCAAGACCCCCACGATTGGCCGCAACAACATGATCGCCGATACCGTGGTGCTGATCGGTGACGTCACCATCGGCGACGATTGCTCGATCTGGCCGGGGGTCGTGATCCGCAGCGACACCACGCCGATCGTCATCGGCAACAACGTCCACATCGAGGAGAACTCGATCCTCCATACCTCGACCCACATCGAGGACAACGTGATGATCGGCCACGGCTGCTGCATCGAGGCTTTCGTCGGCCACGATTGCATGATCGGCAACACCGCCTCGCTGATGCCGATGTCGCGGATCGGCGCGGGCAGCGCGGTGGCGGCGGGCTCGACCGTGACCGACTTCACCGAGATTCCGGAGAACTCGTTCGTCACGGGCAGCCCGGGCAAGGTCCATTCGACGATCGATCCCGGCAACCCCAAGCATGCCATGCGCATGGCCCGGACCTACATCGACGGCGAGCGCGGCATCGCGGCCCTGGCCAAGAGCTATATCCGCCAGGGCCTCTGGGCGGTGAACTGCGACGAGGAGATCCCGGCGTGAGCGAGGCGGCGGAGCTCGACGCGCCCCAGGCGGATACCGGCCTGCCGGGCCCGCTAGACGGCATCCGCGTGGTCGACTGGACGATCTGGCAGCAGGGCCCGGTCGCTGGCGCTATGCTGGGGGACCTCGGCGCCGAGGTGATCAAGATCGAGGAGCGCGAGCGCGGCGACGGCGGCCGCGCGATGCTCAGCTTCGACGACGGTAAGTCGCCCTATTGGGAGATGAACAACCGCAACAAGAAGAGCCTGGCGATCGATCTCAAGAGCGAGGAGGGCGTCGAGCTGGTCCGCAAGCTGATCGATCGGTCGGACGTGTTCGTCCAGAACTTCCGGCCCTCCGTGGCCGAGAAGATCGGGCTCGACTACGAGACGCTGAAGGCGCGTAACCCCCGGCTGATCTACTGCTCGGCGAGCGCTTTCGGGCCGGAAGGGCCGGAGCGCCGCTCGCGCGCCTACGACCTGCTCGGCCAGGCCCGCTCGGGGTTCCTGCTCCGCACGGGGCACGAGGACGAGCCCGATACGCCCGATGGCGGCCTGGCCGACCAGATGGGCGCGATCATGCTGGCCTATGGCGTCCTTGTCGGCCTGATGGCGCGCGAACGGCACGGGGTGGGGCAGAAGGTCGATACCTCGCTGCTCGGCTCGATGATGTGGCTGCGCGGCTTGCCGATCGTCCTCTCGCTGATGCGCGAGGGTGGGCAGCAGGCGAAGTCCGAGATGGCCAGGCACATGAAGTCGAAGGTTCCGACGCGGAAGGACCCCGGCAATCCGCTCTGGAACACCTTCAAGTGCGCGGATGGCAAGTGGCTGGCGCTTGCCTGCGTCGCCACCGATCCGCACTGGCCCGTGGTGATGGAAGCGCTCGGCAACCCGCCCGAGCTGGCGGACGAGCGCTGGAACGACCACTGGGGCCGCTGCGCCAACGCGCGCGAGGCGACCGAGGTGCTGGACCGCATCTTCGCGAGCCGGCCCCGGCAGCACTGGCTCGATCGGCTGGTGGGCCTGAACGACCTGCCGGTCAGCGCGATCAACACGACCGAGGAGGCGGCGAACGATCCCCAGGCGCTGGCCAACGGCTATGTCACCGAGCTCGATCATCCCTCCTATGGCACGATCAGGCTGCCCGGTTTCCCCGTGACCCTGTCGGAGACCCCGGCGCGCATCCGCCGCCAGGCCCCGCAATTCGGCGAGCATACCGAGGAAGTGCTGATCGACCTGCTCGGCCTGGACTGGGATGAACTGGCGCGGCTCAGGGACGCCAAGGTGATCTGACGCAGCCATGCGGAGGGGAGGGGCGCATGGCCGAGATCGATGTTCGAGGCCTTACCGCTTCGGCTCCAGCGCGCGCGACGCGTAGGAGCACAGCAGGGCCCATGCGGCGCCTGCGCCCCAGCCCGCGACCACGTCGCTCGGCCAGTGGACGCCGAGATAGACGCGCGAGCAGCCGACCAGCAGCGCGAGCGTGATCGCTACGGCCATCAGGTAGATGCGCGGGCCTCGTGCGGTCTCCGCGCCCGCGAGAAGGACGCCCAGCGTCAGATAGATCATCGCCGCGTTCATCGCGTGTCCGCTCGGGAAGCTCGCGCTGTTCACTTCCACCAGGTGCGGGACCACGTCGGGCCGGAGCCGGACGAAGAATGCCTTGAGCAGCGAATTGGCGAGGGCGCCCGAGACGATCGAGGCGACGAGCATCAGGGAGGTTCGAGTCTTCCTGACCACGACGAGGTAGCTTGCGGCGAAGACCGTGATCAGCGTCAGCACGGCGAAGCTGCCCAGGGCGGTGATGTCGATCATCGCCAGCTTCAGCCATTTCGGGCCGATCGGCACGGAAAGGTTCGCGGGATCGCGCAGGGCGAGCAGGATTCGCCGGTCGTAGGCGAGGGTTTCGCCCTCCATGACCTCGGAAGCGAACTTCAGGAACGCCAGCGAGATCAGGGCGATGACAAGGAACGCGATGAGCAGCTGCCGGTAAGGGGCTATGGAGGCGACAATTTTCTTCTCGTGGAAAGCCAATTGGCACCTCGGCGTGCTGCCCCTCGCCGCCGATCCCGCTGCCGGGCTCCTCGCGACGGGCGACATCCTGCGCGC
>CALLNA010000123.1 GCA_938005655.1 uncultured Novosphingobium sp. | reverse complement strand
GGCCGCCGATCGACTAACCGCCTATAACCAATGGCTCTCCTATTTCACTGCCTATCAGCAGGGCAGCAAGTTCGACGGCTTCGCGACGGGCGCGCAAAACTTGCCTCTGCTGTACGACCGGCTGGACCACTATGGTTTTTCGGGCACGATCGAGGTCGATATCGGCAACGTCACGGCCAAATCGATCACCGCCTACCGCAAGCTCAGCCGCAGCTATTTCCAGGATACAGACGGCACGCCGTTTGATATCGGCTTCACCGTCCAGGATACGACCCAACAGAACTTCAGCCAGGAGCTACAGCTTTCCGCGATCGACAACCGCGGGCTCGATTGGCAGTTGGGCGCCTACTACAACCGCGAGACCGGCAACGAGTTGGTTCCCAGCAACAACCGCCTTTACATCGACGCGAACCGCTCGCGCGTTTCTGAGGCGGGCGTAAAGAATACCAGCTTTGCGCTCTATGCGCAGGCCGTATATCATCTGTCCGACAATCTGCGGGGGACAGGCGGCATCCGCTATACCCACGATACCCGCGCGATTGATTCAAAGAACCGGCTGGATCCCTCGCTGGCGCTGGAACCGTTGCTGCCGGGCGGGTCGCCGGCGCAGTGTCTTCTGCTGGCTCCAGCGGCCGGCGGCCCGGTGTTCCCGAATTGCAGCTACAAGGTCGCGACCAAATACGACAAGGTAACCTGGCTGATCAGCGCGGACTGGCGCCCTGTCGAGAACGTGATGGTCTATGGATCGATCAGCACCGGCTACCGCGCAGGCGGACTGACCTGGCAAGGGTCCACCGCCGTGCAGCCGACCGTTGCGGCCCTGGAGGCCGTTTATACGCCCTTCCTGCCCGAAAGCGTGACGAACTACGAAATCGGCTTCAAGGCGGACCTGTTCGACCGCCGAGTTCGCCTGAACGGCGCCGCCTTCTATCAGGACTACAAGGACATCCAAGCCCGCGTACGCGACGTGGTCGATGGATTTCCGGTGCAGTTGTTCCGCAATGCGGCCAAGGCGACGCTCTACGGTGGAGAGCTGGAATTGACCGCCCGCCCCACCGACGGCCTCACGCTGTCCGCGAACGTCGCCTATCTGCACGCGAAATACGACACCTTCCGCGCACTCGACGCGGCCGGCAATCTGCTCGATCTCAGCAGCCGCCCCTACGCCTCTCCGAAATGGACGTACAATCTGGGCGCCACCTACGAATTCCCGGTCAAGAGCGGCACGATCCAACTGACCGGAAACTTCGCCTGGATCGGCGCGAACAATCTATCCGAAGACGTGGACGACGCGGTCGGGGCGGTGCAGGAGGGCTATGGCCTGCTAGACGCGCGGATCAGTTGGCACATCGACAGCATGAAGCTCGACCTTGCAGTATTCGGCAAGAACCTGACCGACAGACGGTATCAGACGTCAGCCAACAATTATGGCCCGAATGGATATTATGTCGGCACATTCGGCGACCCCCGCACCTGGGGCGTCCAGGTTCGCAAAACATTTTGAACTGGCTTCATCAAGTTGGCGCATCGCTGCCTAACGGCGGCGATGCCAGACCAACACAGCAGGCTGATCTAAACACTTCTAGAAACGGGACCGGCCACTCCGTTCCGCTACTTCAATTCGTCACCCGAGGTGACCCGCTGACGTACTCATGTACGCATACAGCGTGCTCGTATCTGCAAGGCAGGAGCGGCCCGACGGTCGGCACAGCATCACGGCGCCTGCCAACCTCCTAATGAGCGCCGGCCGGGGAGCTTTTTTGACGACGCATCCTGACTGACCGCTTTGTCCAGGCTCAGTTCCGCCACCAGTTTCTTCAGCCGCGCGTCTCCTCACCTCCACTTGAACTCACGAACTTGGTCCGATTCCAGCCCCGCATATTGCCGCTGCCAACTGTAGAGCGTTTGCCTCGATAACCCGACCTGCCGGATCAGATCGGCCGCCGGCGTGTGGACAGCCTGTGTCACCTCACAATCCCCCCACTTCGCGAAACACAAATGGGAGGGACTCAATCCGCCTTGCGCAGGTCGGCGGCGAACCTCTCCTCCTCCAGCGCCCTGCCCTCGTCCTGCAAGCGCAGCAGGTAGGAAGGGTGGGTCGTGATCCACAGCTCGCTGCCGTCATCCAGCGCCATCGGCTCGCCGCGCACCTTCTGCACGCTGACGGTCTTGCCGAGCATCGCCCGCGCCGCGCTCGCTCCCAAGGCCAGAACCAGCCTTGGCCGCACGAGCAGCCGCTCGCTCTCGACCCACCAGCGGCAGGTGTCGATCTCGCCCGCGTTCGGCGACTGGTGAAGCCGGCGCTTGCCGCGCGGCACGAACTTGAAGTGCTTGACCGCGTTGGTGACGTAGGCCCGCCCCGCGTCGATCCCCACTTCCGCCAGCGCCGCGCGCAGCAGCCGCCCGGCCGGGCCGACGAACGGACGGCCCATCTGCTCCTCGACATCGCCGGGCTGCTCGCCGACGATCATCAGACTCGCGCCGACCGGCCCTTCCCCGGCGACCGCGCGCGTGCCGTTGCAGCCGATCGGACAGCGGCGGCACGTCTGGCCCTGCGCTACGATCGCGTCGAGCGACCGCGGGCGCTCCTCGTCGAACAAGGCCTTGCCCCGATCCACCATCGCCGCCTCGCGCGCCTGCGCCCCGGCGACCAACGCGGGGATCAGCGCCGCCTCGGGCAGGTTTCGCCAATACTTGCGCGGCATCTCCCTGAGCATCGCGTCGACCTTCAAGCGCGCGGGATTGAAGATCGATGCATAGTAGCGCCGCCAGAGCGCCTCCATGTCGTCGCCGGCAGGGGCATCGCCGCGCGCGGCGGGTGGGCCTTCGCACAGGCACGCACCGTCCCAGTGCAGCGCGCCCGATGGGGTCAGGATCGACCAGCGCATGGCGGTAAAGCGGTTGACGAAGAACGCCGCGTTGGCGCGCAGGATGTGATGCCCCGGTTCGAACCAGGCGACATAGCGCTCGCCGTCCGCATCCGTCACGGCGCGGAAGCGGACGAAGGCGCGCATCTTGTGGATGTCGCGCCGCACCGCGCGGGCCAGCGCGTGGAGCCGCCGAACCTCCGGATCGGCGGCGTCCTCCAGCAGGCCGGGGCTGCGCTGGAACCGCCAGAGCAGCCGGTAAAGCACGGCGAAGCGCTGCGGATCGGCATGGAGCGCCGCCATCCGGGCGAGGTCGAGGAAGGCGCGCGGCACGTACGGGCGCGAGGCGTCGTTCGGCGAAACCGGCAGGCCCCGCCCCGGCGCGGCGAACAGGTCGGGGGCTTGGTCGGGCTCGGTCCAGACGATCCGCTCGGGCGGGATACCGGCCATCACCGCTTGGCGAGCTGCCTCGCGCCAGCCGTCGAAGTCGTCGGCGGCCGTCAGCAACACGGCATGGCTGCCTACTGCGGGCGCAGGCACCGGCGCGGGCATGGAAGCAGGATGCGCCACGCCGCGAACAACTCCAGTTGCTCGGCTCGCGCCCGCGGTACGACCAGCTCGCGCAGGTCGGCGCGGTCGGTCAGCGCCAGCGGACGCCAGTCGGCGGCGATCAGGAACGGGCGCAGCCGGGCGACCGAGACGGTCAGCCGCGCCACGTCGGCAAGGCGCAAGGCACGGTGCCGCCGCGCCGCGAGCAGCGCGTCGACCGCCCGCACGCCGAGCCCGGGCACCCGCAGCAGCATCTCGCGCGAGCCGCGGTTGACGTCGACCGGGAAGTGCTCGCGGAACTTGAGCGCCCAGGCCAGCTTGGGATCGATGTCCAGCGGCAGCATCCCGTCCTCGCCCGCAGCCTGCTGCACCTCCTGCGGCCGGTAGCCGTAGAAGCGCATCAGCCAGTCCGACTGGTAAAGCCGGTGCTCGCGGATCAGCGGCGGGCGCTTGAGCGGCAGGACCGCGCTGGCGTCGGGAATCGGGCTGAATGCCGAATAGTAGACCCGGCGCAGGTTGAAGCGTCCATAGAGCGTCGAGGCCTTGCCGACGATCTGGGCGTCCGTCGCCGCATCGGCGCCGACGATCATCTGGGTCGATTGTCCCGCCGGCGCGAACCCGGGCGCGGACTTGAAACGCTTTTTCGCATCCCTGGCGGCGACTATCTCCTGCTCGAGCCCTGCCATCGCGCCCTCGATCGTCGCGGCCGACTTGTCCGGGGCGAGCCGGGCCAGCCCGTTCTCGGTCGGCAGCTCGACATTGATCGACACGCGATCGGCAAAGCGCCCGGCACGCTGGATCAGCTCCGGATCGGCCTCGGGGATAGCCTTCAAATGGATATAGCCGCGAAAGTCGTGCTCTTCGCGCAGGATGCGGGCGACCTCGATCAACTGCTCCATCGTGTGGCTGGAGCTTTTGACGATACCCGAGGAAAGGAACAGCCCCTCGATGTAGTTGCGGCGGTAGAAGCCCAGCGTCAGGGCGGCCACTTCCTGCGGGGTGAACCGCGCGCGCTTCACGTTCGAGCTCTTGCGGTTCACGCAATAGTGGCAATCGAACACGCAGTGGTTGGTCAGCAGGAGTTTCAGAAGCGAGATGCAGCGTCCGTCCGGCGCGTAGGCGTGGCAGATGCCCATACCCTCGGTCGAACCGATGCCCCGTCCGCCCTTGCTCGTCCGCTTCGCCGTGCCCGACGAGGCGCAGGAGGCATCGTACTTCGCGGCGTCGGCCAGGATCGCAAGGCGGTCAAGGAGACTCTCGGCAGGCATCTTGTTCTATATATGTTCTAATCCAGATATTGCAAAGGGGCAGTGAATTCGGCTCGTCGCAGGTTCGCCGGTCGTTCCGCCCGAAAGCGCGGCCCGCCGCATCTCCGCCGCATCGCGGGGAACCTTTCGCCTCACCCCCCGCTTCATCTTCGGACGGGGCGCAGGAGACGTTCCCCATGCCCATTGTCGAAGCGCGCGACGGCACGCACCTCTACGTCAAGTCCTGGGGTGAAGGCCGCCCGATAGTGCTGATCCACGGCTGGCCGCTCTCGGCCGATTCCTGGGACCCGGTCGCCCTGGCCCTCGCCGAGAACGGCTACCGCGCCATAGCCTATGACCGCCGCGGCTTCGGCCGCTCGCAGCAGCCCTGGACCGGCTACGACTACGACACCTTCGCGGACGACCTGGCCGACGTGATGCAGGCGCGCGACGCGACCGAGAACGTCGCGCTGGTCGGATTCTCGATGGGCGGCGGCGAGGTCGCGCGCTACATGTCGCGCCATGGTGGCAAGGGCGTGACCCAGGTTGCGCTGATCGCCTCGGTGGTGCCCTATATGCTCCGGACCGAGGACAATCCCGAGGGCGTGCCGCAGGACCAGCTCGACGCCATCGCCAGGGGCCTGCGCGAGGACCGGCCGCACTTCTTCCGGTCGTTCTTCAAGCAGTTCTTCGGAGTCGGTCTGGTCTCGCCCCCGGTCCACGACGAGACCCTCGACCTTGCCTGGGCCACCGCGATGCAGGCCGGCCTCCATCCGACCCTGGCCGCGGCCAGGGCCTTCGGCTCGGCCGACTTCCGCCCCGACCTCGCCAGCCTGACCGTGCCCACGCTGGTGATCCACGGCACGGCCGACAAGACCGTCCCGATCGATGCAACGGCGCGGGCCGTGGCCAGGGCCGTGCCGAACGCTCGGCTGATCGAATACGCGGGCGCGGCCCACGGCATCTTCGCGACCCAGACCGAGCGCCTGATCA
>CALLNA010000122.1 GCA_938005655.1 uncultured Novosphingobium sp. | reverse complement strand
AGCTCCGCCGCCTGGCGAAAGCCGATCGCGTATTGCGGGGTGAAGGCCATGGCATGGCCCCCGATCGCGCCGGGCGGCACGCCGTTGGGATAGGCGTCGCTCCAGTCGAGGAAGTTCCACCAGGGCAGCTTGGCGACCATCCCGGTCTCGTCGACGTGGCGCTCGAACCAGTCGAGCACGGTGCGCGATCCGGGCAGGAAGCGCCGGACGAACTCGGGATCGTCGCGCAGCATCCAGTGGTCGTGGAGCATGGCCACCCACCACAGCGAGAACGAGGGGATATATTGCGGCAGGTCGGACGGATAGCGGCTGGCCGTGATCCCCTCGGCCGAGCGCGAGACGTCAAAGGCCGCGATCGCCTGGCGCATCAGCCGGTCGTCGCCGGTCAGATAGACCGAGAGCAGCGATTCGATCCGGGTGTCGCCGACGTACTGGAGCTGCTCGTAATAGGGCGTGTCCCAGAAGGTCTCGAAGGCGCTCAGGCGCAGCCCGCGCCAGTCGATGTCCCAGATCGGCCCGAGCCATTTCGCATCGCTGGCGAAGGCGGCCTTCTGCTCGAACGGATAGGCGGTGAACAGGGTGTGGAAGTCCTCGATCCGCAGCGGCTCCGCGCCCGTCTCGATGTCGAGCTGGACGTAGCGGTAGGCGCGCAGCCACAGCGACTGGAAGCGCCGGTCTGTGCCGCCGTCGAAGCGGAAGCGATCGCGCAGGCCGCGGATCGTGCGGCCTTCGATCTCATTGCGGTTGCCCTTCCGGCCCTGGGCGTCGAACAGCCCTTCCGCATAGGTCAGCACGGCCGCGGCGCCCGCGCCGCCGCTGGTCCGCAGGATCGGATAGCCCATGGTCATGTGGCCCATGTCGACCAGCAGCGAGACCTTGCTGTTCGCCGGGATCGCCAGCGGGCCCGAGCCGCGCAGGAAGCCGTCGCCGGCCGTGATACCCGTCGCCCGCCGCAGGCTGGCGAAGCGCTCGACCTGCTGCTCCGGCGCTGGAATGTCGCGGGGCACGAGCTGCCAGTCGGCCGCCACGCCGTGGGGATCGCTGCCCGGCGGATGGGCCCGGCCGACCGGTGCGGCGGAGGCCCAGCCCGCGGTGTCGAGCCCCGGCCGGTCCCAGTCCCAGGGCACCCGCGCGGCATCCACCGTCTCGCCCGGCCCGGCGACGTAGTAGCCGCCCGAATCGTCGCCGACGACAGGGGCGAAGGAGTAGGCGGGATCGCGCTGGACCTTCCATAGCGGGCCGGTGTTGGCCACGGCTTCGGCCGTGCCGTCGCCCTCCAGCAGGAAGGCCGTGCGGTGGCTGATCTGCGCGGCAGGCTTCCATTCGCCCATGTTCCAGACCAGCGCAGCAAGGACGTTGCGCCCCGCGCGCAGGTGCGGCGCGAGGTCGACCGTCTCGTAGTGCCAGTGCATCAGGTCGCCGCGCGCCGGGCCTTCGGAGACCTGGACGCCGTTGACGAACAGCCGGTAGCGGTTGTCCGCCGAGACGTGGACCACGAACCGTTCCGGCCGGGCGGCGAGGTCGAGGTCGCGGCGGAAGTGGAAGACGCCGGCCTCGCTGCCCGGCGCGGCGGGATCGGCGATCCATTGCGCCTGCCAGGCGAGGCGCGGGGCCTCCTGGGCCGCCGCGCCGCCTGCCGCGCTGGCCGCCGCGACGCCCTGGCAGGCGAGGAACGCGGCCAGGGCGAGCGCGCGCACCCCTACTTCACCACCACGCGCACGCGGTCGAGGTTGCGGATGCGTCGATAGGGCGTCGCGGTGTTGCCCTCGCGCTGCGAGACGCCGCGCAGGGCGACGAAGTAGGTGCCAGGCGTATCGAAGCTGTGGGTGATCGAGACGTTCGCCCGCTTCGCGCCGCGCGCCACGCGGGAGCTGGCGGGGAACTTGCCCGCGCCGTCGAAGTCCCATTCCGCCGCGACGACCGAGCCCGCGCCCGGCGGCACGTCGATCGTCCCGGCGAAGGTGACGGGCTGGCCCACGGCGACCTCGGCGCGCTGGCCGCCGTTCACCCGTAGGGTCACGACCGGCTGGATGCCCAGGCGCCGGTCGGCGGTCGGCGCGGGCACGACCTGGCCCTTGACCATCTGGTAGCCGCTCGAGGCGGGCGGGACGACGCCCTTCTCGACCCACAGCGAGAGGTTGCGCAGGGCCTCTTGCAGCACGGGGACATAGGTCACGATCCGGCTCGCCGCCTCGTTGGTCGGCTCGTCGCCGTGGAGCGCGTGATCGGTGTACCACAGGCGGAAGTTCTGGTCGGTCTTCGCGCCGAGGTGCTCCTGCACCCGGCCGCGGTACCAGTCGGCCTGCCAGGGCATGGCCTCGCGGTCCCACAGCGAGGCGGCGACGATCATCTTGCCCTCGAAGCGCCCGGTCTGGAGCGAGCCGGCGGTCGACCTGGTGAACAGCGGCCCGAGCAGCATCGGCCGCTGCGGATAGATCGGGGTGCCGTCGGCTTTCCGGAACTGATCCCAGACGGTGAACTCGCGGCCCGGCACCTGGTGGCGGTGATAGGTCTCCATCGCGAGGAAGTTCGAGTTGTCGACCGTCACCTGATCGCCGGGCTTGAGCTGGGCGGCGAGCTGCGGATTGACCACGCCGAACATGACCACGTCGCCCTTGAGCGTCGACAGGGTGAGCTTCTTGCCCTGGTCCGCGCCGCTGCCGACGATGAGGTCGCCGCCGAGGAAATAGACTTGCGGCGGCGTGGCGGTCAGGCGAATGCCGACCGGCTTGTCGGCCTCGGCCGCCGGACCCTTGTAGGCGGTGTCGACGCCGCCGCGGTCGTGCTGCGAGAAGGGATCGGTGCTGAGCCCGCGCTCGGCTGCCTGCCGCGCGGTGATCACCTCGGCGATGGTGCCCTGGAACTGGATGCGGTCCTGGGTGAAGTATTCGGGATGGTCGTGGCCGAGGTAGCCCGGCTTGGTCCAGAAGTCGGTGAAATAGGTCGGGTCGGCCGCCGCGACGCCGCCGTAGAGCGCGGCGAAGCCGTGCAGGCCCATGGTCTTGTAGCCGAACCAGGTCTTCATCGGGAAGCCCATCTGCTCGACCTCGTGGAGCACGGCGGCCTCGCGCTCGTTGAGCCCGGCATAGGGATCGCCGCTGCCGCCCGGCTCTTCGGCGTCGATGATCTGCGGGAACTTGTCGCGCAGCACCCGCAGCGCCTGCATCCGCACGGTGAACATGTTCGGGATCGCCATGTAGGAGCCCGGCACGTAGGGCACGACGCCGTCCCACACCCCGTGGGTGTTCTCGATCGAGCCGATCGTGCGATAGGCGCCGCCCGAGCCGCCGTAGGCATAGCCGTAGGGGCGCTTGCCGCCGTACATCTCCAGCGCGACCTTGCGCGAATAGGCGGCCGCGGCGGCATTGGCCTTGTAGGCGGTGATCAGCGGATCGCGGAGCGCCAGCGAGCCCCGGGTCATGTCGATCTGCCCGCCGCCGTTGGTCTCGACGAAATAGGCGCCGCTCTCGAACGAGGAGCCGATCTTGTTGAACTCGCCCGCGGGCATGAGCTGGGCGAGGTTCTCGTTGTCCGGCGTCGGGGTGATGTGCTGGAAGAAGCGGCCCTGGTACTGCGCCTTCGGCGGGAAGTCGAACGAGAAGCGGGGGTCGGTGCCCTTGAAGCCGCCGTGGACGTAGCGATGGCGGACCGGCGCGTCGCGCCATTCGTCCTTGTCGATGTAGGGCTCGGCCCACATCGGGTCGGCGTCGGGCGAATAGAGCGGCTGCGGCGCGGCGGTGGTAGCGGTCGGGGCGGGG
>CALLNA010000121.1 GCA_938005655.1 uncultured Novosphingobium sp. | reverse complement strand
GCGACCCAGGCGCTGTGCTTCCTAGCCGGGGCGAACTCGATCTTCACCGGCGACAAGCTGCTGACCGCCGCCAACGCCGGCGACGATGCCGACGCGGCGCTGTTCGCCCGGCTCGGGATCAAGCCGATGACTAGCGAGGAGCCGATGCGCTCCTGCGGCGGTGGCCAAATGCCTGAAACGATGGAGGCGGCGGAGTAGGGCGCCCCTAACGCGCCGTTACAGCTTCCGCGGGGCCACCACGGTCCGCACCGGGGCCAGCGGTCCCGACATCTGCGCCACGGCCTCGGCCACGCCCGACAGGCCGATCCGCCCGCCGACCCACGAGGGGATGTCGATCCTGCCTTCCGCGATGGTCCGCAGGGCCAGCTCCATGTCCTGCGGCTCCTCGCCGGCGGCGAAGTGGATCGTCAGGCGCTTGTTCTGGGCCGAGAAGACGTAGAGCTGCTCAGGCTCCATGCAGTAGCCGCCCATGACGATCCGCGAATCGAAGGCCACGGCCGAGATCAGATGCTGGAGCAGTCCCGGCTGGCCGACGCATTCATAGACCAGGTTCGCGCGGACGTTCCCCAGCTCGGGCAGCGGATCGTAGGGCGAGACCTCGCGCGGATCGAGCGCCAGGTCGGCCCCCATCCGCAACGCCATCTCGCGCCGCGCCGGGTGGAAGTCGGCGGCGATGATCGGCGCGATGCCCGCGAGCTTGAGCCCGACGATCACGCCCAGCCCGATCGCCCCGCAGCCGACCACCAGGGCGACGTCTTCCTGCGTCGGCCGCCCGCGCCGGGCGTGCTCCAGGCCGACCGCGAGCGGCTCGGTCATCGCCGCGAAGTCGTCGTCGAGGTCCGCCGGGATCTCCATCAGCAGGTCCTCGTCGAGCAGCATCAGCTCGCCCCAGCCGCCGGGGCAGTCGTGGCTGAAGCCGATCACCGCATGGGCGCCCTGCTGGCGCATGATCGGCACCGACGTCACCTTGCGGCCCGGCTTGACCGTGCGCCTGGAGCCGGGGCCGTAGTCGATCACCTCGCCGACATATTCGTGGCCCGGCACGAAGGGGCGGCTCATGTCGAGCCCGGCATAGGCCCCGCCGTGCTTTCTCCACAGGTCGATGACGTTCTGCCCGGCATGGAGGAAGTGCTGCTCCGATGCGCACATCCCGCACGAATGGGTGCGGACGAGCGCCTGGCCGGGACCCGGCACGGGCTCCGGCACCTCGCCGACGTGGACCGCTCCGTCCTGGACGAAGGCCGCCTTCATCAGCCTTCCCTGGCCACCGCGGCGCGGATGTCGGGCATCGTCTGGCCGAGCAGCTTGAGGCTCTTCCAGCCTTCCTCGGGCGAGAGACCGCCGAGCAGCGGCTGGATGCCGACCTGGCCGAGGTCCGGGATCGAGGGAATCTTGGCCAGCAGGTGCTCGGGCGTCCAGGCGGCGAACAGGCCCGAATGCTTGAGCGCGGCCGGGTCTTCCAGGCCCTTGAACGGCGAGCTGGAATGGTCGCCCTCGGCCGCGGCCCACTTGGCATATTCGGTGATGACGTGGACGGCGTGGGGCTCGATCGCCTTCCATCCGGCCTCGGGGTCCTCGCAGAGGTGGATCGCCAGCGGCATCCCCGGCACCGGGCGCCAGTGCTGGCGCGGCTTGTGGCCGAGCCGCGCGCATTCGGCGAGATAGATGTCGACCAATTCCGGCTTCATCGGCCCGAAGCCGACGCCGAACTTCGCGGCGCGCCTGGCCGAGGCCTCGACCCCGCCGCCGACCATGATGATGTCCTCCGGCTCCTGCACCGGCAGCGGCCGGGTATAGACCGGGCGGCCGTCCATCTCGAACTTCTCGCCCTTCAGCGCGCGCAGGATCAGCTCGACCCCACTGTCCATCAGCTTGCCGCGCTCCTTCAGCGACTTGCCGAACATGGCGAACTCATAGGGCACGTAGCCCGCGCCGAAGATCACCGAGAGGCGGCCGTTCGACACGTTGTCGACCACGGCGATCTGCTCGGCCAGCATCCGCGGTTCGTGCAGCGGCAGGATCACCGCGCCGAGCACGAAGCGCAGCCGCTTGGTCACGGCCGCCATGGCCGAGGCCAGCACGAAGGGCTGCGGCAGGTAGCCGTCGTCGGAGCCGTGGTGCTCCATCAGCCCGATGCGGTCGACCCCGATCGTATCGGCATAGGCCGCCATCTCGACCGCGGCGGCGTAAAGCTCGGCCGTGGGCGTCGCCCAGTCGGGAGACCGCATGTCGAAGGAAACGCTGACCTGGATATTGCGCATCGAAAACCCTCTCGAAATTCGTGGAATGCGGACCGGCTATCAGCCGTAGCCGCCGTTGAACAGCACGGCATAGGACGGATCGGTGCGGTCGTGGGCCTGGTTCGACTTGCGGCCCATCGGCGTCACCGGGCGGATTTCCTCGTGATCGAACACCACCCGGCGGCGGACTATGCCCCAGCGGTCATCACGCTTTTCCCAGGAATCGAGGTAGCGGCCCCAGACGCCGAGCTGGAAGAGCTGGCCGTCCCGCTCCATCCGCATCGTGCCATAGACATAGGCCTCGCTCCCCGCGCGGTTCCCGGCGAGGTCGATGATGACGTTGGTCACGTTGTGGCTGTGGCTGACCAGCCCGGCGTGGTGCCGGCAGATCGTGTCGATCACCTGCTTGCCCGGCCCCTGGTAATAGTCGGCGCCGTAGTCGGCCTCGGCGTCGTCGTGCCAGATCGAGTGGCCGAGCGGCACGTCGATCCGGTCGACCGCGCGGCAATAGCGATAGAGCAGCTCGGTGATCGCCTGCTTGTCGGCCAGCGCGCGCAGGGTCTCGGCGTCGGTCATGGCGTTCTCACTTCTTCGCGGCATAGGCCGCCGACATCTGTTCGATCATCACGATCCTCTCGCGGCGCTGGGCCGGGGCGACGGGCGACATGCCCACCGTCTCGTCGGTCTCGCCCCAGTTCTGGGTCGGGCCGTGGGGCAGCCGTTCCAGCCCGAGCCGGGCCACGTCTGCCGGATCGGCCATGCCGGTCATGTCGACCGGCTGGCCGGTCTGCTCCAGGGTCTTGCGGTGCGCGGGCGTGTCGGTGCGGCCGAGGATGAGATTGAGCACCTCGACCCCGTGGTGGCGCAGCTCGGCCCAGAGGCTCTCGCCCAGGGTCAGCGCGAAGGCCTTGGACGCGGAATAGACCGACAGGCCGCTGAGCCCGACATAGCAGGCGCCCGAGCCGACCAGGATGATCCCGCCCCGGCCGCGCGCCTTCATCGGCGCGGCGAAATGGTGGCAGTTGCGCATGGTCGACAGCACGTTGAGATTCACCAGCCCGTCCCATTGGGCGACCTCGGCGTCGAGGAAGGGGGTGTTAACCGTGTCCGCCCCGGCATTGGCGATGAACAGGCCGACCTCGCGGTCGCCCACGGCGGCGACGATCTTCGCGGTCGCTTCGGTCTGCGCGAGGTCGACCGAGGCGGTCACGCAGTCGACGCCGAGGGCGCGGATCTCCTCGGCCAGGGCGGCCAGCGGACCCTCGCGCCGGGCGACCAGGATCAGGTTCACGCCCTGGGCCGCGATCTGCCGGGCGAAGGCGCTGCCGGTCCCTTCGGAAGCGCCGGTGATCAGCGCCCAGGGGCCATATTTCTCGGCGAAGCTCACGATTCTCTCCCGCGCTGGTCGGCCTGTGCGGCAGGGGTGTTATCGCAGCGGCGAGCTATGCCGCCACTACAATCTGTGCCAAGGTCCCATGCCGAACGGTTATATCTGGAAGGGAGCGTATGGAAACCCGGCGGCTCGGCTATTTCGTCCGCGTCGCGGAGGACGGCTCGCTGACCAAGGCGGCGCGGCTCCTGCGCATCGCCCAGCCCGCGCTGACCCGGCAGATGCGCCTGCTGGAGGCCGAGGTCGGCGTGGCCCTGTTCCGCCGCACCGCGCGCGGCATGGTCCTGACCGAGGAGGGCGAGCGGCTGCGCGCCGCCGTCGCCGGCCCCCTGCGCGAGCTGGAGCTGGCGCTCCACGGCTTCCGCGCCTCGGCCTCGCCGCTGGTCGCCGACGCGGTGCTGGGGATGCCGGCGAGCCTCGCCGAGGTGCTCGGCCGCCCGCTCGCCCTCGCCATCGCGCAGGGCTTTCCCGAGGTGCGGCTGCGGATCATCGAGGCGCCGATGGGCAGCCTCCAGGAATGGCTGATGCGCGGCATGGTCGACTTCGCGCTGGTCGAGGAGCCGAGCCGCGACGACCGCCTGGCCGAGCAGCGCGTCGCCCTGCTGCCGCTGGTGCTGGTCGGCCGCGTCGACAGCCCGCTGCCCCCGGGCCGGGCGGTGCCCTTCGCCGAGGCGGCGCGGCTGCCGCTGGTCCTGACCTCGCACCACATGGGCGTGCGCGGCGCGGTCAACGAGGCGGCGCAGCGCAGCCAGGCGCGGCTCAACCTGCGGATCGAGGCCGATGCCCCGCGCCTGGCGCGCGAGCTGGTCGCCGAGGGGCTGGGCTATGCCATGCTGCCCGAGCGCTATTGCGGCGAGGCCCTGGCCGGCGGCGCGCTGCGGGCCTGGCCGCTGACCGATCCCGCGCCCGAGGTCGAGGTGCTGCTCGCCGTGCGCCGCGCCAGCCAGGCCGCGCGCAAGCGCCTCGCCGGGGTCGAGCGCCTGATCCTCGACCAGGCCGCCGCCCTGCTCGCCGCGCCGCTGGCCTTGGCCGCCAGAGCGCGCTAACCACGCGCGGATGAGCATCCCGCGCCTGCCCCTGATCCTTGCCGGAGCCGCGGCCACGGCGGCCATCGCCTTCGGCATGTCGCTCGCCGGCAAGCCCGGCCCGGGCCTGCCGGCCACGGTCGTCGTGCTGCTGGCGGTCTATGCGGCGGGGCTGGGGCTCGGCGGGCTGCTGTTCAGACGGAGAGGTTGAGCGATGCTGCAGATGATCGAGGCGAACTGGCTGGCGCTCGCGCTGGTCCTGATAATCGGCCTGCTCGTCGCCTGGTGGATCTTCGCGCGCGGCAGCGCCCCGCGTGAGCGCCACCGCGCGCCCGATGCGCTGGACGAGGGCGCCGCGCCGGCCCAGCGCAACCAGGCGCTGATCGACGCGCCCAGCGCCGCGGCGCTGGCCGACAGCGGCCCGGGCATCTTCGCCGGCGCGGGCGAGGTCATCGCCGTCGCCGCCCAGGACGAGGTCGCCGCGGCCGGCGCCGCCGACATCCCGCGCGAGACCATCGCCGAGACCGGCGGCGAGGCCGACGACCTGCGCCGGATCAAGGGCCTCGGTCCCAAGCTCGTCACCCTGCTCGCCGGCCTCGGCGTGACCCGCTTCGCCCAGATCGCCGCCTGGGACGACGCCGAGATCGACCGCATCGACGCCCAGCTCGGCACCTTCGCCGGCCGCATCCGCCGCGACAACTGGGTCGAGCAGGCGAAGTACCTGAGCGAAGGCGACGTCGCCGGGTTCGAGGCGAAGTTCGGGAAGCTGTAGGGCGCGGCCCGCCGCTCGCCGTCCCGTTAGGGCGTCGCCCGTTCGATCGCCCGCTTCCATTCGGCATGATCGCGCAGGTTGGTCCGCTGGAGCCGGATCTGGGCGCAGCCCGGCAGGGCGCGCAGCGCCTGCTTGACCGGGTCGATCAGGTTCTCCGGCAGCCACGGGCTGAGCGTGATGCCCTTCACCCAACTCCGCCGGATCGGGATGTGGTGGAAGGCGGCGGCGGGATCGTCGCTCTGGTACAGCAGGCGGAACTCCTGCTCGTCGCGGAAGGCATGGCGCTTCAGGAAGGGCAGCTCGTCGGCGGCGATGCTCCGCGCCGCGATCTGCTTGAGCGTCAGGTACTGCACGTCGCCCCAGACGTAGCGGCCGTCGCTCCGCAGGCTGTCGAGCAGGGCCTCCTTGTCGAAGTCCAGCCGGACCCCTTCGCTGCTGTCCGCGAAGACGCCCCAGTGGTGATAGGTCTCCGTCGCCTGGGTGAAGCAGGCCGCGACCACGCCGCCGAGTCGCTTGGCCCGGCAATAGCCCTCCATGAAGGCAATGTCGTTCTTGTCCTGCCACAGGCGCGGGCTGAGCAGGGTCAGGCGCTCGCTCATCAGCGTGTCGATGGCCACCGACAGGCTGGTGTACCGCTTGAGGATCGTGCTCGCCCTCTCGACCATTCTCTCGCGCCCTCCGCCGTTCGACGGCTCAGCCTAGCCCTTCCCGGCGGCTCAGGGGAAGGGCGCGCGCCTCACCGCCCCCATTTCCGCTGCGTCTTGCCGTAGCGCAGCTTGCGCGTGCCCGGCTTGCCCTCGTTCGAGCGGCCGACGAGCGGGGCCTTCGACGGCTCGCCTGGCAGGCCCAGCTCGTCCGCTTCGAGTCGCCTGATCTCGTCCCGCAGCCGCCCGGCTTCTTCGAACTCGAGGTCGGCGGCGGCGGCGCGCATCTTCTTTTCCAGCTCCTCGATATGGCTGCGCAGGTTGTGGCCGACGAGGTGGTTTTCCCCTTCCGCATCGATCTCGACCAGCACGCCGTCGCGGCTGGCGGTGTCGGCGATGATGTCGGCGATGCCGCGCTTGATCGTCTCCGGGGTGATTCCGTGCGCCTCGTTGTAGGCGCGCTGCTTCTCGCGGCGGCGGTCGGTCTCGGCGATGGCGCGCTCCATGCTGCCGGTCATGCGGTCGGCATAGAGGATCACCCGCCCGTCGATGTTGCGCGCGGCGCGGCCG